>DALYUA010000148.1:0-7601 GCA_031993245.1 Buttiauxella sp.
ACAGGCCGGGATTACAGAGCACCCTTCCGGCGTACTCTTATGGTCACGTTCTTAATATGGAGCCGTAGTTGGCTTTTTCAAGGTGAGCCAGATGGCGGCGTACCGCCTTATCCGGCCAGGAGATCAGTGGTAGGTGATCGTAAATACCGCCGCGCCGTTGGCGATGCCGGCCTTTACCTCGGATTCATACTGTACGTAGCGTGCCTTAAGCGGAATGGTGTAGTTTGCGCCATCCTCTGTCGGTAAGTTTTGCAGGTTGAATCCCCCCGAACCATCAAGGTTCAGCGACGTAGTGCTGTTTCTTTCTGTCACTTCGATGCCAATACCTTCGGCTGCCGTCGGCCCGCTTTCCAGCTTAGCCAGCAGCGAATTGTTATCTACCACGCCGTGAACGCTGTTGAACGAGATAGCGACTTGATTCGGGGTATTTACGCCCGTAGTTGTATCTCTTTCTTCGAAATAAAGATAATTTCCATAGCCAACAAAGGCCGGGCAATCCCGTAGCGTAATATCAAACTCGGCCCAGGGTGTGGCGGTGCCGATACCAGTGAAGTCGGCGCGCTGATGGCGACCGAGATTGACATCAACCACCGACGTAGCCAGCTGGCAGGTTTTGGCATACATAGTCATCGCGCCGCTGAAATTGAGCGTCACAAACACATGCTCGACGGGGGTTGGCGATTTTGATCCTGACCTAATCTGAAAAGTAGGAAATGACGATCCCAGTACCTGATGAGTGCCTGGCGCAATTGGGCCCGTTTTGATCAATTCGATATCAACGATTGATACCTGTCCCAGACCCTGTGTCGTAGTTCCATACCCGACCTCCATATCTCTTTCCCAGATAGCCGGAAATTTTGTACTTTTGTATGACGAGCCCGTCAGGTAAAAGATTGCCCCAATGCCGGGCACGTTGGTTGGGAAAATGGCTTTTTCACCTGAAATTATTGGCGCGCCGGACGGTGTAGCAATAGTATCAATTATATTATAGGTGTTCATCATCTGCTCAGCTTCGCCAGCCTCAATATCTTCTACGGTGATGTCGCAATAGTAAGAGGTGGCTCTCATTGTTCCCATAAATCGAGCGGTGTAAATAATTTGTCCGATGGGAATATCTTCACCAATCGTTGACAATCCAGGTCCGACTACCGGGATTGTCAGATTCTCATTAAAAATCTCAGTGAACCCGCAGGTGTACGCCTGAGCCTGTAGCGCCGTAAGCGCTAAAGCGCCACAAGCCATTCGACCCAACGTCCGGAGGGAAAGCTGGAGCCGGGACATTAAGCGCATTGTTATTTTCATATCCATATTCCTTATTTGTCCGTTAATGCTGCATCCGGCTATGCGCCCAGCGATGCGAGTGCGTCGTCGTTACTCGCAGCGCGAGTTAAATTTGATGGCGTTACTTTTTTCCAGATCCGCATTAGCGGGCAGCATATAGCGCACCTGACACTGCTGGTCCGAGGCTTCGCCCCAGGCAACCTTGATCTTGCCTTCCGTTGACGGTACGCGGGCAAACAGTCTGCCGCCCTGGCCGACAACCCCGATGTGTCGGCCATCGCTGTCAAAAGCCTCTGCGCCGAACGGCAGTGGTTTTCCGTTAGTCATGGGCGCGCGGATCAGGGCGGGATAGCCCACCGTGGTGTCATATTTCACTTTCACTACCGCGCCGCTATAGGGCGCCACTTTTTGACTGGTCAGGTTAAGTTCGACGTTGTTCGACAGCCCCTTCGGACTGATCTCCACTTCGTTAAGTTGATACGCCGTCAGGTAAGGAATGACGGCATAGCCGAAGCGGTCCACTTTGATGCCCGGATAGCTCACCATGCTTGCCCCTTTCGCGCCTTTCGCTTCAACCAGGGCATAGGTGTCGCCGCTGTATGGCGAGAGCGTCAGACCGCCGGAGTGCGCCACCATCGCGCCGCTGAGCCCCGCAGACCAGGTTTCATAATGTTTACCGCCGCCCGCCAGGCCGTTCAGCGTGGTGTACGGCGTACGCGCAGAACCGTTCATGACGAGACTGCTGCTGTTTTCCTCACTCTGCCGGGTATGTCCCGCCGTCACGCTATAGCTGTATTCGTTTTCGGCGCCTGCCGTGCCGGAGGCGAAAAGCTGTTCATTGAGGGTATTGCCTGGTCCACGCGTCAGCGTCGACCCCATCTGGCTGAAGCCCAGCAAACCGTCCAGCGGCAGCGTCAGGTTGAGCATGTAAGTGTTCTGAAACCGACCCAACGCATCCTGATTACGATTAATACTCAGGCTGTAGCTGAGCTTTTTGTAACGGTTGTTGTAACCAAACTGGTATTGACGGTCCGTAGAGGAGTCATTCCAGTAGGCCTGTTGCCACGCGCTGACATAAAACTGTCCCCAGCCGGCCGGCAGCGGCTGTGACGCGCTGATCAATAGCCTGTCTTTAGCGCGTTTGGCGGTTCTGCCGCTGCCGTCTCCCGAATACAGCTCGCCGGTGGACATGGCGGTCATGAAGTCCATATAGCCGTCAGTGGAGTAGCGGTACGCCGCGACTGACAGGTTGCTGCCGGTGCTTTGTATGACATTGCTGTACTTAAGCTGGTAACTTTCGCCGGACATTTTTCCCCAGCCCGTGCCCAGTCGCGGGCGCGCATGGGTGGCATCCAGCGAAAACGTACCGAGCGCGGTGCCGAAAGCTGCTCCGCCCTGCAATGCCTGATAGGCCCCGTTGCCCTGCATGCCGCCATACAGCGTTAACGCGTTGTTTATCCCACGACGATAGGACGCTTCCGCAAGGGTAGGTTCTTCCCGTAGCTGGGTTGAGCGTACTTTGCCTAAGGTCAGGCTGTAATGGTGCGTGCCGGGACGCAGCAGGTTACTGGAGGCCGTATAGGGAATCTGGAAATTCTGCTGCGAGCCGTCCGCTTCCTCGATAGAGACATCCAGATTACCGCCGTAGCCGGTCGGGTACAGATCGGCGATCTCAAATGGGCCGGGAGCGACCGGACGTTCGTAAATAACGTTGCCGTTCTGTCGAATAACGACCCGCGCGGCCGTGCGGGCGTTGCCCCGGACAACCGGTGCGTATCCTCTAACCGAGTTGGGTAACATCTGTTCTTCGTTAGCGATTTGCGCGCCCCGAAACGAAAGGGTATCGAACAACTCCCCTTTAGTATTGGCGTCACCCACCAGCAGGCGCCCCTGTATTGCGGGAATATCGCGCTGCAGATAAGTATTGATGTTGTTGTAATCGCTGTCGGTATCTGTCGTTTTGGTGTAGACGCCGTTGTGACGGAAGTACCAGCCGCCGAGGTTGAAACCGCCCTGGAAATTGCCATACAGCATGTCGTGGTCTTTGCCGTGATAGCGGGTGCTTCCGGCGTTAACGTTATAGCCCAGCGTGGCCGCCGTGATGCCCGTATCCCATTGATCGGGATTAATGTAGCCTCTGGGGCGATTGATGAGATATACCTCCGGCAAATTCAGGCTCAGCGATTGTTCGTTTGCATCGAAAGAGACGCTGTTGTCCGGCAACAGGCGGTTCAGCGCCAGGCAGGCATCGTCTTTGTTGGATGCTTTTCGAGCCGCAATCATTTTTTGCGCCTCAGGGGTAAGCCGCCCGACGTTGATATCCAGCGCCTCCAGGGTCGTCGGCTTCACGCAGATATCCACTCCTGGGAGGCGTTTACCGGCCACGATCCTGTCCTGTACCGTTACGTCATCGCGTCCGATGCGGCGATCGTTAACGATAAGCTCGACGCTGTGTCGACCTGCGGGGGCGAGATCCTGGTTATAGCGAGTCAGGTCAATCCGGCTCTGGCTACCCGGACTCATAAAGTGAGGGTTAAACTCAATATCATTATTGGCCGCGCTCTCTGTTGCGATAGCAAGCAGAACGGCGGCAGCCAGCGGAGACAGCAAATGATGGACAGAGGACATGTGAGTTCCTTTCACTTTAGCGGCGTGACATCGTGCGCTGCAGTTGATCAAGATTAAGCCCGGTAGTTGGCCTGTTTTTCTTATTTACGTGCCCGGCACGCGTGGGTTTGCCCGAAGAGAATGATTAAGGGGCGACCGACTGCGGTATGGGGTTTACTCCACCAAAGTCGTTGATATAAGAGGGGTAAATCGTGGTCAGACTCTTTTTCGTCGCAAAGAACGTTTTCCCGCCTGGCGGGATCATTCCGCCGTTTCCAATGGGCTGCTTACCTTCTTTATCTTCAGCAATGTTGGCCAGCGAGACGTAATACGGCGTCGGGTTTGTTCCCTCTACGCCCTCATTTACTTTTCTCCAGCTCACGGAGTGCCCGGCCAGGTTTGCATTTCCCGCCAGACCTGAAGGGCGATAGAAAATTTTGATGCGCGAACGAAACGCCATCTGTAGCTGGTTTTGCTTTCCTTTGCTCATCGGCGGCACTTCAAGCACGTTCAGCCAGAATACGGATTCTTTATCTTTCGGAAGCGGTTCCCCGGTATACATCAGACGCAGCGTCTGACCTTTTCCCGGATTGATTCGATTCACGGGGGGCGTGATGGTGAACGGTGCGCGTGCCGTTTCCGGCGTGGCCTCAGCATCGCCATCATCGACCCAACTTTGCGCAAGGACGGGTTTATCACCGCGGTTATCAATTTTAACCGTGACTTCGCGTTCTCCTGCCGGGTAAACGACGCGTGTACCGGTGATAACAATTCCCGCCATTGCAGGGGCCGCTAAAGCGAAAGATAAAACGAATGCGGCGGTATTAAGGTAAACGGTACGATGATTCATGCTGCTTTCTCCCTGAATGCAGGGAGCGAAATGTCGCTCCCTGCATAACGCTCGTCAGTACCCAGTCTGATGCAGAAACAGATTAGAAGTAGTTGATGGTGAAGTTGACGGAGCTGGCCACCAGACCCGGCTTCGCTGCACCGGTCGCGTAGTATTCAACGGCATATGGCAGCGTGGCGGAGCCTGAGGAGAGATCGTAAGTCGATGACGAAGTATGCTGAGCCGGGCTACCGACCTTGATGGCATTGCCGGTCGGGGCGTCCACCAGCTGCAGCTGGACGTTGGTCGCACCCGTTCCGTCGGTGATGGTGTTGTTCAGGCGGTAGCCAATCGGATCAACGGTTGAACCGTTTTCAAAGAATGCCGCTGCGCTGGTGACAGACGCTGAACCTGAACAGTTGCTCAGTTCAATATTGAAGCCTGTACGTTTTGCAGTTGCACCGACAGCGCTCAGTTGGCTTTTATCGACAGCCTGCAACACGACGGTTGCCGGGCTGGCATTACCGTCAATGGTGACATCACAGGTTTTATCCAGGACTTCACCCGTAAAGTTAACGGTGCCGTTAGAGGCTGCCTGGACGCTTGCTACGCTAAAAGTTGCTGCGATTGCGACAGTTAAGAAATGCTTACTTACCTTCATAATAAACTCCGTTTATTTCTTTCAAATATATTTTAAAGAATCGTTAGTCCTACTCGTGGATATGCGGTATATCGCCGTAGGCATTTTTTCATACCCTGGGGAGGGCAATGTTAATTTTATATCGCGCCGTAATCTTCCTCCTTTTAGCAAAACACTCCTGATGGTGATCATCACCATGTAAATAATTTCGCGCTATCACTTATGGGTGTCTAACTTCCAGGATCGAAAATTAAATAGCCATAGTCGCGCTCGGGACAAAAAACATCCTCTTTAACGCAGTGTTACGTATTAGCCAAATTTCTGATTAGTTCTGTTCAATAAAATGCAACACTATTTTCAAAAGTAAACCGATTCAAAACAGGTTGTTTTTTATTATACGTTCTCATCTCTGCGATATCCCTGCACAGAAGAATGCTTGTGGCAGAGTTACAGTCTAATAAACCGAGACTGATATTGACCTTGCGCTTTAATGCGTAGACGTACTTACTGGGCAAGCCCATAATGTCAGCGACTTCATCATGCGAAAGCCCGGCGCCAAGGTAAAAAAAAATATCAGCTTCTCTGACAGAGAGCTGGTGCATCTTAAAACTACTTTTTTGCAGGATATTCAGGGTATTAATAAGCTGTTCCTTCGTTAAACTCCCTGAGACAAGCCACGGGATAAAGATCCCCCTTGGCATCATGCGCGCTCCCGTTCTCCCCATAATTACCAGTCGGCAGAGTGCGATTTCCGGAATATGTAATATCTTTCGCCGCGCGCAAACATTTGAGACGGCAAGAACGACAATATCATCCTGTTCCGGTATATCGTAGAACTCATCTTCGTTAATATTGACGAAAATTGAGCGCTCATGAATTGAACTACCCTTTAAGACTTGCCTCAACCCATCGATAAAGAAACTATTGTCAGAGACAAAATAACACTTCACTACTCTACCCCTCTACCTCCCTGTGAGAAAACCTGCAAAAAGATATTTTCCCTTCCTGGTCAGGGCGGGAAAATATAAATATATTTTTGCAGGGTAATCTTCTGGTGCTCCTTGCATTAATCTTTAACGAATAAGCCATTTCATTTACAATCGTTTCTAACTATCAAAATCATAGAAATTGATAGCCTGTAACTATTTTTATAAAAATAAGATTATTCGTGGAAAAATTAAAAGGCCACATACATCACATAAATTTGAATATTCTTAATTCAGGAAATGGGAAATGTAAATTCTATTAAGATAATTCTCCAATCTGAAAAGCGAAGAGTGGAACGGCGTTAGGGGAGGCGATATGTTTCCTTTGGCAAGCAAATTGACTTACGCTTACAAAGGGATATTAAAAATCCTGGATAAGATTCCCATTTTGTTATTGCCGATAATTTTCGCTAAGAAATCCGTCACATATGACGGTACGCAAAATAGCAGCCGAAAAAAAGATGACGTTTATTTGATTTAGATCAATTAAATAATTTGGCAATCTGAGGGCTAAATCAGGGTGAGGTCAAAAATCATTTTGATAATGGGTTGAAATTGCAGCGTTGGCGATCCTGCTGTTAACAGGTGAGCGGAGTTGCAGAATGGGATGTCTATAAATAACAAACAAGCAAAAATCTTTGTTTGAGAAAGACCACAGAAACAAACAGACAGGTGGGCATAAAAGGGGAAGATAAGGCGTTTTGCTGGCCAGCACGACGCCATCCGGCACTTTTGCAGCTTAGCGCATCGTCACAAACACTTCCGCCGCGGTTGGGTGAATCGCCACTGTGTTGTCGAAGACTTTCCTGGTTGCGCCCATCTTCAGCGCAACCGCGAAGCCCTGCGGCATTTCATCCATGCCGAAGCCGTGAATACCGACAATCTTCTCTTCCGGGCCGATGCACACCAGCTTCATGCGGCACGGCTGGCAGTCAGCGTGTCCCAGCTGAATTTATTAATGGTGGGATCAAAACCGTAGTCCGGGCCGTAAAGATGAATGGCTTCACGAATCTGCGCGGCATGCCATATCGCTTTTTTCGGCACGCAGCCGACGTTGACGCAGGTGCCGCCCAGCTCAATTTGCAGGGTCTTACGGATGCCAGTGGCGAAACGTTTATAGCCCTCGCTGATGCCGCTGACCACCGCCTGGTAATCGTTTTTTATTTTATAAGGCGGCCTAAGAAAATTTTTTGCGGCTTTTGCGGTCAGTACATAGACTGAAAAAGGAAGTAAATCGGAGTTATCTGCGACAGCCGCC
>DALYUA010000149.1:0-7561 GCA_031993245.1 Buttiauxella sp.
CCCGGCAATACAGTACCCGCAGCCAATGCAGTGTTCCGACTGAAAATCAACGATTCCGTTTGCGTACTTAATGATGGCTCCGGCGGACGGACAGGCTTTCAGACAACCCGGATCCGCACAGTGCATGCAGCCATCTTTGCGGATAAGCCACTCCAGCTTGCCGTTCTGCTGTGTTTCCGAAAAACGCATCAGCGTCCAGGATTTGGCGCTCAAATCGGCGGGGTTATCGTAAACCCCGACGCAGTGACCCACCTCATCGCGGATGTCGTTCCATTCGGAGCAGGCGACCTGACAGGCTTTACAGCCAATACAGCTCGACACGTCAATCAGTTTCGCGACCTCTGACTTGTAGTCGCGGGCCTGCGGCGGAGGCGTAAAGCCGTTAGTAGCCGAACGCTTGATAATATCCTGAGATTGCATGGACATGAGTTCGCTCCTTACGCCTTCTCAATGTTGACCAGAAACGCCTTGTACTCCGGCGTTTGCGAGTTGGCGTCGCCGACGGACGGGGTGAGGGTATTGGCGAGATAACCCTTACGCGCCGTGCCTTCAAAGCCCCAGTGCAGCGGTATGCCGATGGTTTCCACTTCCTGTCCGCCCGCATTCAGCGTACGTAGACGTGGCGTTACCACCGCGACGGCACGAATAAAGCCGCGTTTGCTGCTGACTTTTACGTAGTCGCCGTTGGCAATCCCTTTCGTTTTCGCCAGCTTCTCACTGATTTCCACGAACTGCTCCGGCTGCACGATAGCGTTAAGCCGCGAGTGCTTGGTCCAGGTGTGGAAGTGCTCGGTCAGGCGATACGTCGTGCCCACATACGGGAACTGCTCGCGTTTACCCATGCGTCTGGCGTCGGCTTCGTACAGGCGTGCCGCCGGGTTAGAGACCACGTTCGGGTGCAGCGGGTTGGTGCCCAGCGGCGTTTCAAACGGCTCGTAGTGTTCCGGGAACGGCCCCTCGGCCATTTTGTCGATGGCGAACAGACGCCCAAGACCTTCCGGCTGCATGATAAACGGTCCCACGCCGCTGCCCGGAGGCGCGGTGTTGTAGTCCGGGATATCGTTGCCGACCCATTTCGCCCCGTTCCATTCGATAAGCATGCGTTTCGTATCCCAGGGTTTACCCTGCGGGTCAGCGGAGGCGCGGTTATAAAGCACGCGGCGGTTCAGCGGCCATGCCCAGGCCCAGCCCAGCGTGTTGCCGAGTCCTGACGGATCGCTGTTATCGCGGTTCGCCATCTGGTTGCCTTTCGCCGTCCAGCTACCGGCATAAATCCAGCAGGCCGAAGCGGTTGAACCGTCGTCACGCAGCAGCGCGAAGGAGTCCAGCAATTGGCCTTTTTTCGCCAGCAGGTTACCGGCCGGATCGTAGAGATCTTCCAGCGCGTAGCCGTTGTTCTCTTTGGCAACCTCTTCGGATTCCGGATGATCCGGCATAGCGTAATGCCAGCCCATATTCAGCAGCGGCTCGACGCCTTTCCCGCCTTCCGTGCGGTACATTTCGCGCATGCGATGGTAAAGACCAGCCAGGATCTCGCCGTCGTTACGCGCTTCACCCGGCGCATCGGCGCCTTTCCAGTGCCACTGCAGCCAGCGTCCGGAGTTGGCAATCGAACCGTCTTCTTCCGCAAAGCAGGTGGATGGCAGGCGGAACACTTCGGTCTGGATTGTCGACGGATCGACATCATTCATCTCGCCGTGGTTCTGCCAGAAGTTGGAGGTTTCGGTCACTAACGGATCGATAATCACCAGATACTTCAGTTTGCTCAGGCTTGAGACAACTTTATTTTTGTCCGGGAAGGAGGCAACCGGGTTAAAGCCCTGGCAGATGTAACCGGTGACTTTGTTGCGGTCCATCATGTCGAAGTACTTCAGCACGTCGTAGGCCTGGTCCCACTTCGGCAGCCAGTCAAAGCCCCAGTTATTCTCCCGCGTAGCGGCATCGCCGTAGAACGCTTTCATCAGGCTGACGAAGAACTTTGGATAGTTGCCCCAGTAGTTCACCTGGCCTGGCAGCGTGGCCTTCGGCGTATTGGCCGCCAGATAGGTTTCAAGGCTGGCGTGCTTCTCAGACGGCAGGGTCAGATACCCCGGCAGGCTGGTGGAAAGCAGGCCCAGATCGGTCAGACCCTGGATATTGGAGTGTCCGCGCAGGGCGTTTACGCCGCCGCCTGCCATGCCCATATTGCCGAGCAGCAGCTGGATCATCGCCATCGTACGGATGTTCTGCGCACCCACGGTGTGTTGCGTCCAGCCCAGCGCGTACAGGAAGGTTGTCGTGCGGTCGGCGGCGCTGGTGGAGGCCAGCACTTTGCACACCTTCAGGAAGTCCGCCTGCGGTGTGCCGCAGATATGCTCAACCACCTCCGGCGTATAGCGGGAAACGTGCTCTTTAAGCAGGTTCCACACGCAGCGTGGATGTGTCAGCGTATCGTCGCGTTTTGCATAGCCGTTTTCATCGAACTGATAGTTCCAGCTCGTTTTGTCGTACTGACGTTTTTCTTCGTCGTAGCCGCTGAACAGGCCGTCATCAAAGCTAAAGTCATCGCGCACCAGCAGGGTCGCGTTGGTATAGCTCCTGACGTATTCGGCGTTGATTTTGTTGTTGGAAAGCAGGTACAGGATCACGCCCGACAGGAAGGTAATGTCGGTACCGGAGCGAATTGGCGCGTAGATATCCGCCACCGAAGCGGTGCGGGTAAAGCGCGGATCGACCACAATCAGCGTGGCGTCGTTGTTGTTTTTGGCTTCCATCGCCCAGCGGAATCCCACCGGATGCGCTTCTGCGGCGTTGCCGCCCATCACCATCACAACGTTGGCGTTTTTGATATCAACCCAGTGGTTGGTCATCGCACCGCGACCAAATGTTGGAGCAAGACTTGCTACCGTTGGTCCGTGTCAGACGCGCGCCTGGTTATCAACTGCCAGCATGCCCAGCGAGCGGGCAAATTTTTGGGTCAGCATCCCGGTTTCGTTGCTGGCCGCCGAAGCGCACAGCATGCCGGTGGAAAGCCAGCGGTTAACCGTAACGTTTTGCTCGTTTTTCTCAACGAAGTTCGCATCGCGGTCATCTTTCATCAGGCGGGCGATGCGCTCAAAGGCGTCCTGCCAGCTGATGCGCTGCCACTTATCTGAACCCGGTGCGCGATATTCAGGGTAGCGCAGGCGGTTATCGCTGTGGATATAATCCAGCAGACCTGCGCCTTTCGGGCAGAGCGCGCCACGGCTGACCGGATGATCCGGGTCTCCCTCAATATGGAAAATGCTGGCTTTGGCGTTTTTTGCGCCGTCGCCCAGGCTGTACATCAATAATCCACATCCTACGGAACAGTAAGTACAGGTATTGCGGGTTTCTTTTGCGCGCAGCAGCTTGTAGTTGCGCACTTCCGCAAGCGCGGCGGCTGGGGCAAAGCCCAGCATCGCCGCGGTGGTACCTGCCATTCCGCCGGCACAGATTTTAAAAAATTTTCTGCGGCTGACGTCCATCGTAACCTCATGTCATGACAATTAACGATGGCGAAAATAGCAACTGGGAAACGAGGTATATTGAGTGAAATCAATTCACTATTGATTGGGTAGATAAACACCTCTTAATAGGTAGGTGGAATGAAACGCTGATAACCCTTTTTGATGCATGGTTTTTTGGGAAGAGCCCGGGGGTTATTCCCCGGCCCAAATTTCGCAATTTTCCCGCACCAGTTCCGTCAGCAAACCACCCCCGGCCATGAAGTCACGGATTTGTGCGGTATCGCTGGCGTTGTTGCGAACAGAGTCGTGAATCGCCTCCAGCGCGCTTTCTGCGCGAAGCTCCGCTGCGTAAGGAGCGAGCGTGTCGAGCAGGGGCAACAGATCCTCGGCAATAGTACGTTGCTCACCGTTTCGTACATCCGTCAGCGTGCCTTCAAGCCCATATCGGCAAGCCTGAAAACGGTTGAAACGGTAGAGCAGATAATCTTCGGAACGCGGAACGAAAGGGCGTTCGCTCAGCAGCCAGTGCGAAAGGGCCTGAATAAACCCGGCAATATTTATTGCCCGGGAGATGGTCAGTGGGGTATCCATTACCCGCACTTCAACGGTGCCAAATTTTGGGCTGGGACGAATATCCCAGTGCAGATCTTTTACCGACTGGATAATGCCGCTGGTTTCGAGACGTTGATACATCCACGTAAATTCCTGCCAGTTGCTGACAAAAGGCGCGTGTCCGTTATCCGGAAAAGCGGAAAAAATATTCAGTCGCGAAGTGGCCCAGGCGGTATCGGAGCCCTGGATATAGGGTGAAGAGGCGGCAAGGGCAATAAAATGAGGCACAAAACGCGACAGGCCGTGCAGCAAATAAATGGCCTCCTCTTCGTTTTTACAGCCCACATGAACGTGTTGTCCAAATACCGTAGCCTGCTTCATCAGATAGCCGAACTGCTCAAGAGTACGGTTATAACGCTCGTTCTGGCACACCTCCTGGCGCTGCCATTTTTGCCAGGGGTGCGTACCGCCGCCGCAAATTGCCCGATGATGTTTGTTGGCGGTCTGCAAAACCCGATGGCGCAAATCCTTAAGCTGCGTGCTTGCTTCTTCCACGTCTTTACATACGTCCGTGGCAATCTCAAGCATGCTTTCGGTGATGTCGTGCTTTACGTCGCCTGCGCTAATACGGCCTTTGAGATCCTTAATCAGCAGCGAGGAGTCCTGGCTCAAATCATAGGTAGGCGGATTAACAATCTGCATTTCCAGTTCAATACCGAGCGTGTAAGGGTCAGAGTGCTCAAAATCGGTCAGTGGCATAGCGCTATCCCATTGTGTCAGTTGATTTCCTGACATAAGTATAGACAGCGACTGAAAATTTCAGTGCAGCCCTGACCGCCATTGCCCACCTGAAAAACAACCCTTACTCTCGCTCAAACGAAAACCACCTGCGCCAGACAAAGCGAATCACAAAATACTCAACCACGCCTAACAGCAGGAACCAGACGCAGAAGATAATCGTGTAAAGCTGATTAATGTCGAGCAGATGAAAAGTTTCTAACAGCTTTTGCGCAAGCGTCGGAGGGAGCAGAGGGGCGGGAAGAAGCAGGCAGGATAAAAAGGCCAGCAGCAGAATGCCGCCCGCGCTCAACAGGGATTCGAGGGGATGTTTCATGTCGTGGTAACCCGGTGTTATGAAGCCAGCGTTAAAGACGGGCATTGTCCGGGAAATGGTCCTGAGGTGCAAACCGGTCAGGGCTTTGCCTCAGGTATCTCTGTATTAAAGTTAATACTCGAATTGAAACCGAAGCGGATGCGGAGAAAGCATTTCAACCTTTCGGGTTGTGATTTATCGTTTAGCGATCTTAGCGTTACTTGTTGCAGAATCGCGGGTTTTTCTGGTAGCGAGATTGATAACGCTTCTTTTCAGGGAGCAAACGCTGAGGCAAAAAATAAATTTAATAATATATTCCCTCGTGATTTTATAAAAATGACCTGAAAAGAATAAAGCATACGGGTCGACCTGATCGCAGCACAGTTGCGCCAGCTGGCAAAAATTCTGCGTGAACATGGCGAAAATGATGCAGCCATGCGGGCTGAACATACGTTGCTGCAAATAGCTCGTGAGTGGCGTGATATGGTAAACAAACATGGCGGGGATGCGACCGTGATTCATCGGCCTGAGGTAGAAATCAAAGGTAATGCCACTTCCCGATCTCTGATCTGAATAATATTCAGATCGCTGATTTGGTCAGCCAGTTCCTGGAGGAAAAAAGCTGCATTAACATGAAACCTGAAGCGGGCTCATTCGGCAATGAATGAGCCCTGCTAATAGCTTTTTCTCAGGCCTTACTTCCGTACTCTTTTTGCCAGCGCAGGAAGTCAATCACCAGTTCAAAAGCAACGGGGAGATGTTGTCGGCTGGGATAATAAAGATAGTAACCCGGAAAAAACGGACACCATTCGGAAAGCAACGACACCAGCTCTCCTGATGCAATATGTTTTGCAACCAGGTCATGGGGAACATACGCGATTCCCATGCCGTCCAGGGCAGCCTGAATCATCAGAAAGGTATTATTAAAAACGGTTTGCCCGGCAACGCGGACATTTACTTTTTGATCTTTATTCTCAAATTCCCAGGCATAGAGCGCGCCATGCGTAGGCAACCGTAGATTGATACAGTTATGTTCCATAAGATCGGCAGGAAGCGTTACCGGAGATCTTGCTGACAGATAACCGGGAGAGGCAATTACCGCCATCTTCACGTCCGGCGTAATACGCACGGCAATCATATCTTTGTCCACCTGATCGCCCATCCGCACACCGGCATCAAATTGTTGGGCGGCTATATCGGTCAGTTCATATCCCACGCTGAATTCAATATTGATATCCGGATACTGTCTTATCAACGGCAGAAGCCGGGGCCAGAGAACGGTCACGATCGCATGATCGTTGGCGGTAATGCGAACCGCCCCGGCAGGTTTGTCACGGGATGCGCGCAGAGACGTCAGTTCCGATTCAATCTCATCCAGCCTTGGGCCGAGAACATTAAGCAGCCGGTCACCTGCATCCGTTGGGGAAACGCTCCGCGTGGTACGAATCAATAATCGGACCCCAAGACGCGCCTCAAGTCCCAGCAACGTATGGCTCAGTGCAGAACGGGAAACGCCCAGTATTGCCGCCGCCCGTGTAAAGCTACGCTCGCGGGCAACGGTCACAAATGCCTGCAGATCGTTTAATTTTTCTTTTGTCATAATTGGTGAGTTTATTGCACCAGTCTATTCACATTTGAGCATCTTATCATTTAATGCCCCTTTCACTACACTCGCTCCCTCAGGTCAAACGATCCTCTGCACTCTTTTTTTGCTTCCCGGAGAGATAAGCCATGCAACATGTTCTCAACGAAAAACAACTGGCCGTTATTCCTGTTGCGGCATTTACCGCAAACGGTGATATGGCGAAGCTGAAAACGGCGCTGAATGAGGGCCTTAATGCCGGGATGACCATTAATGAGGTCAAAGAAATATTAGTTCAGCTGTATGCCTACGCAGGTTTCCCGAGAAGCCTGAACGCCCTCGGTACGTTGATGTTTGTACTGGAACAGCGTGGCCAGAAAGGGATCAAAGATGAAGCGGGTAAAGCGGCTTCCCCCTTTCCTGATAGCTGGGACAGCCTTGAAGGCGGCACCCGCAACCAGACCCGGCTGGTAGGCCAGCCCGTAAGCGGTCCGCTGTTTGAGTTTGCCCCGGCGATTGACCGATTCCTTAAGTCGCATCTCTTCGGCGATATTTTCCAGAGAGACACGCTGGACTGGCAGACCCGGGAGCTGGCAACGATTTCCGCGCTGGCGGCCCTGTCCGGGGTGAATAACCAGCTCAAAAGCCATTATTCGATGAGTCTGCAAACGGGCCTGACAGCAGAGCAGCTATGGGCTTTTATCGAGGTTCTTAAACTGAAATGCGGAACCGATATTGCGGCAAATGCGAGCGCTGTTCTGCACGAAGTTATTCCGCAAACGTATAACGACAGCGCACCGACGCAATCCGCTAAAGGAGAAAAAATGAACGAGCAATTTAACGGCAATGGTATTTTCCCGAAAGGAG
>DALYUA010000150.1:0-7522 GCA_031993245.1 Buttiauxella sp.
TCTACACCAACTACTGGGTGCCGAACCCGAATCTGCGCCCTGAAACCAACGAAACGCAGGAGTTTGGCTTCGGCCTGCGCTTTGACGATCTGCTGCTGGCAAACGACGGCGTCGAGTTCAAAGCCAGCTACTTTGATACCAACGCGAAGGACTACATCTCCACTACAGTGGACTTCGCTCAGGCCACTACCATGTCTTACAACGTGCCGGACGCCAAAATCTGGGGCTGGGACATGTCGGCGAAGTACACCAGCGATCTGTTCAGCCTTGACGTGGCGTATAACCGCACCCGTGGTAAAGATCGGGATACCGACGAGTGGATTTCAAGCCTGAACCCGGACACGGTCACCAGCGTTCTGGACATTCCCGTCGCGCAGAGCGGTTTCTCCGTAGGTTGGGTGGGCACCTTTGCCGAACGCTCAACGCACATCAGCAGCAGCTACAGCGCGCAACCGGGCTATGGCGTAAATGACTTCTACGTCAGCTATCGCGGCCAGCAGCAGCTGCGCGGCCTGACCACCTCGTTAGTGTTCGGTAACGCTTTCGATAAAGAATACTGGTCGCCTCAGGGCCTTCCGCAGGATGGTCGTAACGGCAAAATCTTCGTTAGCTATCAATGGTAAGGAGCATCGCATGACGCAACGTTATGACCACTGGCTGCAGCTTAAGCAGCAGCATCCCGAGAAGTACGCCCGCGATATCGCCAGGCTGATGAACATCAGCGAAGCCGAATTAACGCACGCTCGCGTCGGGCACGATGCCTGGCGCTTAAAAGGCGAACCCCGCGATATTCTGACGGCGCTGGAAAGCGTGGGCGAAACCAGGTCCATCTGCCGTAACGAGTATGCGGTGCATGAACAGGTTGGCCGCTATGAGAATCAGTATCTTGAGGGCCACGCAGGTCTGGTGCTGAACCCGCGAGCCCTGGATTTGCGCCTGTTTCTGAACCAGTGGGCAAGCGCTTTTCATGTGCGCGAAGCCACCGCACGCGGCGAGCGTCAGAGCATTCAGTTTTTTGATCGTCAGGGCGATGCGCTGCTGAAGGTTTACACCACGGATAACACCGATTTCAGCGCGTGGGGACAAATGCTGGCGAAATTTATCTATGCGGATAACCCGTCGCTGGCGTTGAAACCAGCGGAAAACGCCGTGATGACGCCTGTGCCAGATGCCCGCCAGGTAGAGGCTGAATGGCGCACCATGCGCGACGTCCATCAGTTCTTCGGCCTGCTTAAACGTCACCAGCTCACTCGCCAGCAGGCGTTCCGTCTGGTTGCCGACGACCTCGCCCAGCAGGTGGATAACACCGCGCTGGAACAGGTGCTGCAGCGGGCGTTACAGGACAAAAACGAAATCATGATTTTTGTCGGCAACCGTGGCTGCGTGCAGATCTTCACCGGCGTGGTGGAGAAAATTGTGCCGATGGATAACTGGATAAATATCTTCAATCCTGAGTTCACCCTGCACCTGAGGGCCGATGCCATCGCGGAAAGCTGGATTACCCGTAAACAAGGCGCCGATGGTTTTGTCACAAGCCTGGAGCTGTTTGCCGCAGACGGCACGCAAATCGCCCAGCTCTACGGCCAGCGCACCGAAGGCCAGCCGGAACAGCAGCAGTGGCGTACTCAGCTGGAGGCGCTGCCCCGCAAAGGGCTGGCGGCATGAAGCGCTGGCTGGCCGTCCTGCTTATGCTGCCGGTGTTCGTCAACGCCACCGAACGCGTGGTGACTATCGGCGGCGACATTACGGAAATTGCTTTCGCTTTAGGGTCGGGCGAACAACTGGTAGCCCGTGACAGCACCAGCCTGCATCCAGCCGCGGCGACTAAGCTCCCGGACGTCGGCTATATGCGCCAGCTCAATGCGGAGGGCATCCTCGCCATGCGGCCGGATGTGGTACTGGTAAGCGCGCAGGCAAAGCCGTCGCTGGCGCTGGAGCAGGTTGCTGCAAGCAACGTTGAAGTGGTGACGGTTCCAGCAGATAACTCGCTCAGCGGCATCGAAGGCAAAATTACGGCAGTAGCAAAAGCGTTGGGTAAAACGGCTCAGGGAGAAGCGCTGCGTAAAGAGGTCAGCAATAAGCTGGCCGCTATTCCAGAGCGGCAGCTGCCGGTAAAAGTGATGTTTATCATGAGCCACGGCGGTATGGCCGCCATGTCCGCCGGGCAACAAACCGCCGCCGATGCCGCGATTCGTGCCGCCGGTTTACAAAATGCCATGCAGGGATTTAACCGCTATCAGCCGCTTTCTCAGGAAGGCGTTATCGCCAGCCAGCCTGCGCTGATTCTGGTGACGGAAGACGGCGTAAAAACGTTGGGCGGGGAAAACAGTATCTGGGCGCTGCCGGGTCTGGCGCAAACCCCGGCGGGGAAAAATCATCAGTTACTGGTGGTGGATGATATGGCGCTGCTGGGCTTTGGCCTGCAAACGCCGGACGCCGTTCTTGCGCTACGTAAAAAAGCGGAGCGGCTTCCGTGATGCGTCGCCCCCTGCCCTGTCAGACTCTCTGGTTGCTGGGAATGGCGCTGCTGGTTCTGGCGCTGGTTGCCAGCAACCTTGGCGCAATGCGGCTTTCCATCGCCGTATTATGGCAGGTACACGATGAAGCGCTGCGCCATATCTGGCTTAACATTCGCCTGCCGCGCGTACTGCTGGCGGCGCTGGTGGGGGGCGCTCTGGCGCTGGCCGGCTGTGTGATGCAGGGGCTGTTCCGTAATCCGCTGGCCGATCCGGGTTTGCTTGGCATTAGCAGCGGCGCCGCGCTGGCCGTGGGTTTATCTGTTGTGCTACCGCTGGCATTGCCTGCTGTGCTGGCGCTTTATGCGCCGATGCTGGCAGCGTTTCTGGGCAGCCTTGCCGTAACGCTGGTGATTTTTTTCCTCAGCCGTCAGGGCAACAACAGCCTTTCTCGCCTTTTGTTAGTGGGGATTGCGATTAACGCCTTGTGCGGTGCCGCGGTGGGCGTACTTTCCTGGATAAGCAACGACGCTCAGCTTCGGCAACTCTCCCTGTGGGGTATGGGTAGTCTCGGCCAGGCGCAGTGGTCAACGCTGCTTGCCACGGCGTCATTTATTCTTCCCGCCTCGCTCGGTATCACGTTTCTCGCCTCCCGACTCAATCTTTTGCAACTGGGTGACGAAGAAGCGCATTACCTGGGCGTAGACGTGAAGCGTACCCAGCGACGGCTACTGATTCTCAGCGCCCTGCTCGTCGCGGCGGCGGTAGCCGTAAGCGGCGTAATTGGTTTTATCGGGCTGGTTATCCCGCATCTGGTAAGAATGTGGCTGGGCGCCGATCACCGCTGGCTGATCCCGGGCTCGGTGCTCGCAGGCGCTATGCTATTGCTGGTTGCCGATACGCTCGCCCGCACGATGGTTGCACCCGCTGAAATGCCGGTTGGTTTGCTGACCAGCCTGCTCGGCGGCCCGTGGTTTTTAGCGCTGATTTTCCATCAGCGGAGGGAAACTGATGGCTGATGTTTTACAGGCCCGACACGTCTCGCTGCATGCAGGTACGCGATTGCTGCTTGATGACGTTAATCTTTCGCTCCGTCCCGGAGAAGTGGTTGCGCTGATCGGCCCTAACGGCGCGGGTAAATCAACGCTGTTACGCGTGCTGACGGGTTATCAGCTGCCGGACGGCGGCAGTATAAGCCTTGCGGCACGTCCGCTTGAAGAGTGGTCGAACGAGGCCCTTTCACGCCAGCGTGCGGTTATGCGCCAGCGCAGCGGCATGGCGTTTAGCTGGAGTGTCGAAGAGGTTATTGCGATGGGGCGCGCCCCGTGGCCGGCGGATGATACTCAACGCGTCGTTCATGAAGTGATGGCGTTAACCGGCAGCGATTCGCTTGCCGGACGCGATTTTTGCCAGCTTTCAGGCGGGGAGCAACAGCGGGTACAGTTAGCGCGTGCGCTGGCGCAGCTCTGGCATAAGGGTCAGCCTCACGGCTGGCTATTTCTCGATGAACCGACTTCAGCCCTCGACCTTTACCATCAGCAGCATATTTTGCGTCTACTGCGCAGGCTGGCGTTAACGGGCACGCTTTCGGTCTGCATCGTGGTTCACGATCTGAATCTGGCGGCGCTGTGGGCCGATCGTATCATTTTGCTGCAAGGCGGAAGGTTAGTTGCGCAGGGATCGCCGCAGCAGGTACTTAACGAAACGACGCTTACGCAGTGGTATCAGGCGGAGCTAAAGGTGTTCAGTCATCCTGAACACCCGGTGCCCCAGGTCTGGCTACAGCAGTAATCAGCTGGAGCAGCTTACTTCCAGACGTTTGCCCCAGTCCGGCGGACGCTGGGTTAAATCCCCTTCATGTTCGGCAAACGGCTGGCTCAGCGCTTCATGCAGGCGCGCCAGCTCGGTGATATCTCCCTGCTCGGCCCCGCTAATCGCCCGCTGCGCCAGCCAGTTTCGCAGCACCAGCGAAGGGTTGGCGGCCTTCATCGCTTTTTGCCGTTCGGCATCGCCGATCTGTTCAATTTGCAGACGCTCACGATAGCGGGTAAACCAGCTATCAAAACTTGCACGATCGATAAACTCATCCCGCAGCGGCGAACTCGCGTCGTTCTGTTCGGTCAAGCTCAGCATGCGGAACGTGCGCGTGTAGTCGCTGCTTTCTTTGGCCATTAACCCGAAAAGCTCCGTGAGGATTTCGTTGTCCGCTTTCTGTTCCGTGTAAAAGCCCAGTTTAGCGCGCATCTGAATGCCAAAAGCGCGCATCAGCTCGAACTGATAAAGCTCCAGCGCCTCGTTCAGGGTATCGACCGCAATAAATGGCGACAGCGTCTGCGCCAGACGCTGCAAATTCCACAGGCCAACGGCAGGCTGGTTGTCGAAAGCGTACCGCCCCTGATGATCGGAGTGGTTACAGATATAGTCCGGCTGATAATCGTCCAGGAAACCGTACGGGCCGTAATCCATCGTCAGACCGAGAATCGACATGTTGTCCGTATTCATGACGCCATGGGCAAAACCGACGGTTTGCCAGTGGGCAATCAGCTTTGCCGTGCGCCCGACGACATCCCTGAACCAAAGTTCGTAGCGCTCCTTCTGCCCCACCAGCTCTGGCCAGTGATGTTCGATAACGTAATCCGCAAGCTGCTGGACTTTTTCCGGCTCGCGGCGGTAATAGAAGTGCTCGAAATGGCCGAAGCGCACATGGCTTTCCGCCACGCGCAGCAGCATGGCACCCTGTTCAGTGGTTTCGCGTCGTACAGGCGTGTCGCTGGTCACGATGGTAAGCGCGCGCGTTGTCGGGATACCCAGGGCATGCATAGCTTCGCTGGCAAGAAATTCGCGGATGGCGGAGCGCAGCACGGCTCGCCCGTCACCCATACGCGAATAAGGCGTAAGGCCCGCGCCTTTAAGATGCCAGTCAACTTTACGGCCATCTTTAAGCTGTTGTTCGCCCAGAAGTATACCGCGCCCGTCCCCAAGCTGGCCTGCCCAGACGCCAAACTGGTGCCCGCTGTAAACCTGGGCTAAAGGTTGCATGCCCGGAAGCAGCGTTTCGCCGCTCCAGATACCGACATGAGCGGCATCAAACAGCGAGGCATCCAGTCCGAGATCCTCTGCAAGCTGACGGTTGTGATAGAGCAAACGTGCATTATGCAGCGGCGTAGGTTTCAGCTCGGTATAAAAACCGGGTAACTCGTTACGCCAGCTATTTTTAAACACGATATTATTGAGTGCAGGGTTATCAGTCATGGAGCCTCCTGACTGATAGTGTAGTGTCTTCGCAGGCTTTTAAACACGGTGAGGTTGCAGGGTTTTTATAGCTATAAGCTCTGGCGAGGCAGAAGTAGCTCCGCTAATGACCCCGGCGGCACCGCGGGCCAAAGGTTGCCCTGCATTGCGCTGAAGCCTGGCAGGCAAGCCTTCACTCGTGAAGCTTCGTCATCAATGCCCGCAATAATCAGGTCGCGACAAAACGGGGAGAGTTGATCCGTAATGGCCCGCATAAAGGGAATAAATGTATGCTCATGGATTTGCTTATGGACGAAACCCTTGTCGAGCATAACCGAGGTAAACACCCCGTCAAAAATTGACTTTGTGGTCGCGATACCTGCACCAAAATCCTCCAGCGCCAGCGGAAAAAGTTTACTTATTTCCCGCAGGCGAAGATTGCCACTCCCCAGATTTAAATCTGCAAAGCTCTCATTAATGGTTAACTCAATGAAGGGCAAACGACCGAGTCGGGAAATTAATGCCTGCCGGGAAAGAATAGCATCCGCAATATTTTCATTTATATTTACCCAGGCCTGGAGCGGCTGAACCATAAAGAAATCTTGATACTTTTCGAGTAACGATAACTTTTCGCAGAACAAGTCTACTTCCTGTTCCGCATTTATATGAGGAAGCACCAGTTCCGTAGGAATACGGACCGGAGCATCGACGCCGACAAAATTAGTGATTATCTGAACCGCAAACAGTTGGCCTTCCGGCAAACGCACTGGCAGGAAACAGAAATGGGAATGATAAACGATATCCAGTGAGACGATCATATTGCCAGCCGTGATTCTACAAGGGGGAACGGCATCGTCACGCGATGTATATCCAGTATCGACTGGATTGACTTAACTCTGAACAATGTCACTTTCATCCCTGAAGCGTTTTGAAATTTACCTTAAGGTATTTATTGAGCTTATCCTGGATACATCTTTATGGCTAGTTTTACCGCATCCCGCGAACCGAGTCACGATGGATTATCAAAGGGGAAAAAGTTTCAGCCACACAATTTTCATCCAGTAATTTACGGGTGGCAAACCTTGCCATTTCACTAATCGGAAAATGTACGCTGGTTAATGCCGGACGAACAAATGCCGCACGTTCGCCACTGTCATAACATATAAGGGATATATCCTGCGGAATACGCAAACCACGCTCGGTAATTGCCAGCATGGCTCCGATTGCTATTTCTTCATTACAACAGTAAATAGCCGTTGGCTGGGTTTCTTTTAACAGGGCGGACGCCTGCTGGTAACCGCCTGGTATGTCATACTCGCTTTCGAGCACCGCTTCGGGCTGCAATCCGGCCTGCTCCATAGCCTCTAAAAATCCCTGCCTGCGCAATAAACTGGAAGCCCGGCTGGTTGGCCCATGCAGACAAGCGATAGCCGTGTGTCCACCATTAATAAAGACCCGGGTCGCAAGCTGGCTGGCGGCGCGATGGTCGAATACCACGCAGCACTCTTCAAGGCCCGGTACGTCCCGGTCGAGCACGATAAATTTGTACCCCTGCCCGGCCAGATGCCGCAGCGTCTCATCGGGCAGCGCGCGAATATGCAGGACCAGTCCATCACAGCGCAGATTATAAAGACGCTGAATGGCGCTTAATTCTTTCTCGGCAAAGCTCCGTCCTTGCGTAACAAGCAGTTGCTTGCCGTGCATTTCTGTTTCGCTTTGCACGGTATCCATTAACGCACCGAAAAATCCGCCGCGATAGGAGGTAGTGACCAGGCCAATCGTATTGCTTTGACTGGAGGCCAGCGCGCGGGCGGCCGGATTGGGTGAATAGCCCA
>DALYUA010000151.1:0-7520 GCA_031993245.1 Buttiauxella sp.
GCGAGATCACATCGTTAAAGCTGTTGATGATAGCGTTAAATTCCGGGCTGCTGGTCGGCTCCAGGCGCTGCGTTAAGTCCGCCCCACCGGCAGACAGACGGCTGATATTTTGGTTCAGCTCGCCAAGTCGTCGCATAAAGCTGCGGATAAACAGCACCAGCACGCCAAGCAGCAGCAATGCCATTGGGATCTGCACCATGCTCAGGCGCATCATAATGGTATCCGTCTGTTTGGTAAGCAGCGCCGTCGGCAGGTCTACCGCGAGGATCCACGGGCTCCCCTTAATCGCCTGTAGCATAACGGTGTGCGAAGTGCCGTTGTTATCATACTCCCGCTCGCTATCCTGAGCGCCAGCAAAACCAGGCAGGATCTCCTGCACCGCTTTCGCCATCGGCACCGAGCCGCTCATATCCGACAGGTTCTGAAGGGCTGCTGTTTTACCGATTTGCGCGGCGTTACCCACCACTTTGCCATCGGCCTCGATAATCAGCACCTGACCTTTAATTCCCTCTCCCATCTGCCGGGCAAGCTGGTTGAAGAACCCAAGCGTGACATCAATGGTCGCCACTCCCCACGGCTGCCCGTCTTTGATTATCGCCATTGCACAGTTAGTGCGCGGCTGCGGGCTGGCGTCATCCTGATAAGCCTTCGCCCAGGCGCACTGCCCGGCAGGAGAAGCAAGGCCTGATTTATACCAGACCTGCTCGTAATAATTCGGCGCTTCGTCAGAGTTCCAGTACGTGTTCTCTTCCAGGCCATTGCTGGCATTACGGGCAAAGAAAGTACTGAATTTATTGCGCCCGGCTTCACGCTTCTCAGGCAGCGGCCAGATGCCTCCGCCAAACACATTCACATCCCGATACTGATCGACAAGCGACGGCAGCAGGCGATTGATATCATCGCTCTGCATCGTGGCAACCGACTGCGTGATACTGCGCATTTGCGCCTGTACGCGGTTCATTTGTTCAACGATATTCACCGCAACGTTACCCACCTCGTAACGAATTAGCTGCGTTTCGTTGCGCTTAATTTGTGGCGTAACGAAATAGTGAATAACTAACGAGGTAATAATCGTCAGTAGCCCAAAGAAAAGACATAAAGAGACGGTAAAACGGGATTGTGTAGTTTTAAGCATGACGATGGCCCCTGGTAATAAAAGCGAAGCGCTTGCTGTTGTCTACGGCTTACCATCGGCAAACTTGAATCCTGATACGTGCTTAGCTCTCCTTAATGTAACGCTGTGAAATTAATTTCCAGTGAAATCCATAACATAACGGACCACTCTGAAACATTTTGTCATACTTTGGCTTATAGCCAGCTTTCTGAAAAGTTTAGGCCCCTCCACGTCATCACTCAGAAGATAACGATACCGGGCGAGGCAGACGGCTTACGGCGGCCGCTGATCAGACGCCTGGCGCACCGTGGTAACCATCAGCCCTTCTCACGTACCAGCAGCGTGGTCAGCATGAACGATAAGACCAGCGCCAGCGCAACGCCCATCAGGGCAAACATAAAATAGGGTCCGATGTAGGCTGGCAGACTGAAGATGCTCGACAGAATGTAGCCATACAGCCGCACGCCGAAGAAAGCGATAAACGCAGACGCGACGGAGCTTGCCACGGTCGCGGCGATAAACGCTTTTTTATAGCGCGTCAGCACGCCGAACAGCGCAGGTTCCGTGATGCCCAGCAGCGCAGAAATTCCAGCAGAGAGTATGACCGAGCGATCGGCCCGTGACTTACTCTGCCACCAGATAGCGAAAGTGGAACCGGCAATCGCCATATTCGCCATAAACATCATCGGCATCAGCATGTCGTAACCGCGGTCGGTAAAGTTTTGCAGCGCAATGGGCGTCATGGCGTGGTGCATCCCGGTGAGAATGGCTATCGGACGAATCGCTCCGACCACCAGCCCGGCAAAGCTTGCCGATACGCCAAACAGCCCTTCGATAAACCACGCCAGACCTTTACCGAGATAAATCCCCAGCGGACCGATAACCACCAGCGCCACAAGCGCTGCCAAGAACAGCGTCAGCGTCGGCGTAAAGACGGTTTTCAGCACGTCCGGCATAATGCTGTCTACCCAGCGATGGATATAGCTCAGAGCCAGAACAGAGAAAATTACCGGAATAACGCTTGCAGCGTAGTTAAAGACGGAAACCGGGATCGCATTCAGGAAATAGAACGCGTCAACGGCCCCGGGCGTATGCCCTGCCAGCGCTTTTGCCGCCTCAATCAGCGACGGATACATAAAGCAGGCGGCAACCGCAGCGGCCAGATATTCGTTGGTTTTGAAAATACGCGCCGCAGAGATCGCAAGGAAAAATGGCAGGAAATAGAATACGCCGCTGGCGATCAGATCGATAACGATCACCGTGTCGCTTTTTGCGGAAATAACCTTCAGCGCAATCAAACCCGCCAGCAAGCCTTTGATCATTCCCGCGCCAGCAATAGCAGGCACGATTGGCCCGAACACGCCGGACACCGTATCCATAAACAGGGAGATCGGGCTTTTACGTTCTTTTTTTTGCTCGCGTGCCGTGCCCTGAGCGGAAGATGAGCCCAGCGCGGTGGACAGTTGTTCATACCAGCTATTCACCTGCGGGCCGATGATGATCTGGAACTGATCGCTTTGAATCTGCGTCCCCAGAATACCCGGCAGCTTTTTTATTTCTGGCTGATCGATTTTACCTTCATCAATGACGTCAAAACGCAGGCGTGTCATGCAGTGCCAGACTTTATTTATATTATCGGCCCCGCCGACCAGGCGAATAATATTATTGATGGCCTCAACTGTGCCCATTAATGGCTCCGGATAGTAGGTTTATTGTTATCTGCGACATAGCCACGATGGTAGAAAACAAAAGCAACAAAACAAACCAATGAAACTTGAACTACATCACAACAAACCACTATACACAGGCTATTCCACATCGATAGCGCAAATTGGTCTGGTTTTTATCAGGTATTAAACGCATTTTCTGACCAATAAAAATTAATAAAAAAGCGGTTTACCTGCGCCTGTAAATAAGGTGATAGTAAATAAAGCAAACCCTTTTATTGATGAGCAACCGGCCTGCTTTATGACGGCTTGTGGAGTTATCTCGTGCTACCAACCCTTATTGAAAATATCGAATGCTTTATTACAAAACCCGACCGCCACAATCTGGTAAGCGTGCGCGTCACCACCAATAAAGGTGTCACCGGACACGGATGCGCGACCTTCCAGCAGCGCCCGCTGGCGGTAAAAACTATGGTCGATGAATATCTGAAACCGCTGTTGCTCGGACGGGATGCCAATCACATCGAAGACCTGTGGCAAATGATGACCGTCAACGCCTACTGGCGCAACGGCCCGGTGATCAACAACGCCATTGCCGGCGTGGATATGGCGCTGTGGGATATTAAGGGGCAGCTGGCGGATATGCCTCTGTACCAGCTTTTCGGCGGTAAATCGAAAGACGCTATTGCCGTTTACAGCCATGCGGCAAGCGAAACGCTGGAGGGGCTTTACCAGGAAGTGGATAAACTGCTGGCGCAGGGTTACCGCTACATTCGCTGCCAGCTTGGTTTTTACGGCGGAACGCCACAGGGGCTGCACGCCACTAAAAATCCAACGGCGGGCGCGTATTACGATCAGGATGAATACATGGCCAACACCGTCGCCATGTTTAAAGCCCTGCGTGAGAAGTACGGCGACCAGTTCCATATTCTGCACGATGTGCATGAGCGCCTGTTCCCGCAGCAAGCCATTCAGCTGGCGAAGCGGCTTGAACCTTACCAGCCGTGGTTCCTTGAAGATATTCTTCCTCCGCAGCAAAGCGCATGGCTTGACCAGGTTCGCGCCCACTCCTGCGTGCCGCTGGCGATGGGCGAGCTGTTTAACAACCCGGCGGAATGGCACGATCTGATTGTGCATCGTCGTATCGATTTTATTCGCTGCCACGTTTCACAGATAGGTGGGATCACGCCCGCGCTGAAGCTGGCTATTTTGTGCCAGGCCTTTGGTGTACGCCTGGCGTGGCACGGCCCTCCTGACATGACCCCTATCGGCGTGGCGGTAAATACGCATCTGAATATTCATCTGCACAACGCGGCGATTCAGGAGTTCATACCGAATAAACCGAATACCGAAGCGGTATTCCCGGGCGCACCGGCGGCAGAGCAAGGCTATATGTACCCGCTGGAGAAAGCGGGCATCGGCGTAGGCTTTGACCAGCAGAAGGCGGAAAGCTTTCCGGTAGAATATCGTCCGCATGACTGGACCCAAAGCCGCCTGCCAAACGGTGCGATTCACACGCCCTGATTACCTTTGCGAAAGACCAGGTTGTCGTGGTTAAAGGGAATGACATAGGTGCAGGAATAGTTGATATCTATGATTTCACTTATCTCAAATACCCGGCCGCCTTCCAGAATTCCCCGGTTGATGATGTGCATCGCCGGGCTTCCTTTTTTACACTCCAGCAGCCCTGCCTGCTCTTTATTGATGCTCACCGCCTGATAGCTGGTCAGCAAATGCGAGATACGGTAGCCCTTGCTCAGCACATACTGCTGAATGGACTTCTCGATGACGAGTTGATTAAGGTCGGGGAAATCCTTTACCGGCATGCGCGAAGTCTCAATCTGTACCTTTTGATTATCCACATAGCGCAGGCGGCAAAACTGCCAGATAAAATCTTCTTCGCCGAGGCCAAACACCTGCTGCTCTTCACGGTCGGGCAATTTCTTATGCAGATTAAGCATGCGAAAAGCGATCTGATCGAAGCGCTTTTCCGTGATGGAGTTGTAGACCAGCGGATTATTGCGCGCCTGCTGATTAATCCAGATGCCCGACCCCTGCACAATTTCAACCACGCCAATGCTCACCAGTTTTTCCAGGGCCTGGCGAATGGTAAACCGGGAAACGCCATATTCTTCAGCCAGCTGCCGCTCGGGAGGAAGCTTGCGCAATGTCGATCCGCTTTGCTGATAGATTTTGCTGAGTAAATCTTGCGTGACAAATTCTTTTTTCTTCATGCCGCTTGCGGATCCCTCTCGCTGGTTTTTCATGGTGGTAAACGCATTATTCAGCCGGGCGTGACTCAGACCCGGCTGGAACAGGAAGGTATATGTCCGTAATAACGCGACGAGTTACCTACTTACGCAATAACTGCTGGAGTCGCTGCTGCTGCCGACGCTCCAGCCAGCCGTGCAAAACAAACAGCCTTACGCCACGTACCGCCAGTAACGCGCCCCAGATTACCGTCGGCCAGATAAACCAAAACTGGCCGGGCGAGGTAAACAGGTTTATCGCCGCCAGCCCGGCGCAGATAACGGCCCAGGTTAACACGGCGCGATAAAAACCATACTCCCTGCTCAGCCGTTTTTTCGCCTGTTCAATTTTCTGGTTTAACGCCTCATCCTGAGCGGGTTCTGCAGACATCTCCGCATTCAAATCGGCCACTTTTAAATCGAATGCCGCAGCTATTGCGCTCAGGGTTTCCAGGCTCGCCTGGCCGCCGTTTTCAATCCGCTGAATGGTGCGCACACTTAAAGAAGAAAGTTCCGCCAGCTGCTCCTGAGACCAGGCTCTTGATAAGCGCAGCGCTTTAATAGTTGAGTTTTTCATAGTGGCTATTCTCTACGTTTGTAAACCAGCCTTCACTGTGCGCCAGCCGCGGTTAGCGCGCCACGACAGCACCGCGACACCAACCCGACAGCTTTACGACAGCGGTTGTCAGCACGCAGGATCCGCTTTTACTTTACCCCGAGGCGTTTAGCCAGCCGGTGCAGGTTTGCCACATCAAGCTGTAGCTGACGCGCGGACGCCGCCCAGTTTCCACCGTTAGCATCAAGCGTCTGAACGACAATCTGGCGCTGAAAATCATCCGTAGCCGTGCGTAAATTATCCACGAGAGGAGAAGTTTTTGCCGCCGCAGGCAGACTCTTTAATTCGGCGTCCGCCAGTTGAAAATGCTGTGGCTGGAGCAGCAGCTCCCCTTCCGGATGCCCGGCCCGCGCCAGAACAATCGCGCGGTAAATAGCGTGCTCCAGTTCGCGGATATTACCCGGCCAGTCGTAACGGCGGAGTAAATCGCGTGCGCCGTCGCTAAGCACCACCTGTTTCAGGCCCATTTTTACGCGGCTTTGCTCGCAGAAAAACCCGGCTAAAAGCGTAATGTCATCGCCACGTTCGCGCAGAGGTGGAACATGCACCGGGAAGACGCTTAAACGGTGAAACAGGTCGGAGCGAAATTGCCCTTCCAGCACCTGCTGCTTCAGATCCCGGTTAGTCGCCGCCAGCACCCGCACATTGACGCGCTGGCTATTGTCATCCCCCACTCGTTGAATATCGCCATACTGCAAAACACGCAGGAGTTTGGCCTGCAGCGTCAGCGGCAGTTCACCTATTTCATCGAGAAACAGCGTACCGTTATCCGCCATCTCAAATTTCCCGGTTCGATGGTGTATCGCCCCGGTAAACGCGCCTTTAACGTGGCCAAATAATTCACTTTCCGCCACGCTTTCCGGCAAAGCCGCACAGTTGAGATAAACAAGCGGATTGGCTGCTCGCGCCGATCCACTGTGAATCGCCCGCGCCACCAGCTCTTTACCCACGCCCGTTTCACCGGTGATCAGCACATTCAGATCCGATCCGGCGACAATTTCGATCTCTTTCTTCAGCTGCTCAATACCCGCGGAAAGCCCCACCATTTCCGTAGCGCCAGTTTTCCCTGTGGCGGGTGCCGCGTTCGCCGCAGGCGTCTGGTTTTCCAGCTGTTCCATCAGCAGGGCGTTATTCAGCGCCCCGGCCGCCAGTACGCTGATAAGCCGCAGCTCTTCATCGCTGAAATGGTCGAATTGTGCGGGGTCCATGCCGTCTACGGTCAGGGCGCCAATCAGGTTCTGGTCGGCAAACAGGGGTAAACCAAGGCAGGCATGCACTTTTAAGTCACTGTGATGGGGGATCAGCCCGTCGTAAGGATCGGGAAGTTCGCTTTCAGCTGGAAAACGCACCACGTCACCCGCACGCGCAATAGCCTCCAGGCGCGGATGCGCGTCCAGCGCAAACCGCCTTCCAAGGACATCTTCTGCCAGTCCGTCAATAGCCAACGGGCGGAACTGGCGCGCCTCATAGCGCAGCAGCGCCGTGGCATCGCTGCCTAAAAGCTGGCGCAGCGTGCGGATTAAGCGGGCAAAGCGGTCCTGATGGGTAATACCGTTTTGCAGTTCGATGGCGATATTGGCAAGCGAGGTAATGGACAGGCTCATAGGCAGCTCCCTGGAAAAGATGTGATAAGCCTACGCCAGAGTAGTCAAAATGACAATAACATTGTCATTTTAACATTAACCGCCAAAGTCATTTTGACATCATAGCAACCAAGGAAATCAGTTAAAATACATATAAATCAATAACATAAAAAGTTGGCACGGCATTTGTAATAGGAATAGCACATGCATCATTTTCTTTAATCGCTTATTGAGGTTCTACAAATGGCTATTCTGGTTAAAAACAACATTCATTGGGTTGGTCAACGTGAC
>DALYUA010000152.1:0-7520 GCA_031993245.1 Buttiauxella sp.
CCAGCTCAAGGCCTACCTTGAAAGATTAACTAAACCTGTTGAGTTAATTGCCACGCTGGATGACGGCCCTAAGTCGTCTGAAATAAAGGAACTGCTGGCGGAAATCGCGGAATTATCTGACAAGGTATCTTTCAGTATTAATAACGATTTGCCGGTGCGTAAACCGTCGTTTCTGATTACAAACCCAGGTTCCGATAAAGGTCCGCGCTTCGCCGGTTCCCCGCTCGGCCACGAATTTACTTCTCTGGTACTGGCTCTGCTCCAGACCGGGGGACATCCGTCGAAAGAATCGCAGGATCTGCTCAATCAGATCCGTGAAATCGACGGCGATTTCCACTTTGAAACTTATTACTCCCTCTCCTGCCACAACTGCCCGGACGTTGTGCAGGCGCTGAACCTGATGAGCGTGCTTAACTCGCGCATCTCCCATACCGCCATTGACGGCGGCGTGTACCAGAATGAAATTCAGGAACGCAATGTGATGGGCGTTCCGGCGGTGTACCTGAACGGTAAAGAGTTCGGCCAGGGCCGTATGACGCTTGCTGAAATCGTCGGCAAAATTGACACCGGCGCGGAAAAACGCGCGGCCGAAGCCCTGAACAAGCGCGACGCTTACGACGTGTTAATCGTCGGTAGCGGCCCGGCGGGTGCTGCGGCTGCCGTTTATGCGGCGCGTAAAGGCATTCGTACCGGTTTAATGGGCGAACGTTTTGGCGGTCAGGTGCTGGATACGGTTGATATTGAAAACTACATTTCCGTGCCGAAAACAGAAGGCCAGAAGCTGGCCGGCGCGCTGAAAGCCCACGTTGACGATTATGACGTGGACGTTATTGATACCCAGAGCGCCAGCAAGCTGATCCCTGCTCAGGCTGAAGGCGGTTTACATCAGATCCAGACGGCCTCTGGCGCGACGCTTAGCGCACGCAGCATTATCATTGCGACCGGTGCAAAATGGCGCAACATGAACGTGCCGGGCGAAGATCAATATCGAACCAAAGGCGTGACTTACTGCCCTCACTGCGACGGCCCGCTGTTCAAAGGCAAACGTGTTGCGGTGATCGGCGGCGGCAACTCCGGCGTGGAAGCGGCAATCGATCTGGCGGGTATTGTTGAACATGTGACGCTGCTGGAATTTGCGCCAGAGATGAAGGCCGACCAGGTGCTGCAAAATAAAGTTCGCAGCCTGAAAAACGTCGATATTATCCTGAGCGCGCAGACGCTGGAAGTGAAAGGCGACGGCGCAAAAGTGACCGGCCTGCAGTATAAAAACCGCGTAACTGAAAGCGTGCATGAGATAGCGCTTGCTGGCATCTTCGTGCAGATCGGCCTGCTGCCAAACACAACCTGGCTGGAAGGTAGCGTCGAGCGCAACCGCATGGGTGAAATCATCATCGATGCGAAATGCGAAACCACCGTGAAGGGCGTGTTTGCTGCCGGAGACTGCACGACCGTACCTTATAAACAGATTATTATCGCCACCGGTGAAGGTGCCAAAGCTTCGTTAAGCGCTTTTGATCACCTGATTCGCACCCAGATCCCCGAATAAAAACAAAGACTCACCTGCAAAACTCAAGCGGCTTCGGCCGCTTTTTTGCGTTATTAACCCTCTTTACCCACTGGAAAAAAGGGGTTAATGGCACTCTGCGCGACGTAGCTTAAAGCGCAAAGTGGTACGCTGCATCCTTAAGTCTTCTGTTGATCTCCTGATAGCCGCATCGCATATTTTATCTGAATAAACATGGTCGAGGTTATCGGTAAGTATAAGGCCGAGCTTATGAAGCGAATCGCTATTCCCTCTCATTATATACAAACCCGCAGCACGCCGTTCTGGACGCTGGAAACCGCGCCGCCCGGTATCTGGAAGCGCCATCTGGATGCCGGTACGCGACAGGGCGTTTATCCCCGCTTATCGGTGATGCAAGGTGTAATCCGCTACTGTGGCTACGCCGATGAATTCAGTCCTGACCCGGTTGAAACATTAGTCATCGAGGCCGGACAGTTTGGCGTCTTCCCGCCGGAGAAATGGCATCTTATAGAAGCCTTATCCGACGATGTTTTATTCAACGTCGATTTTTACGTTGACCCGCAAATCCTGCTTGAGGAGTAAGGCTTAAAAAATGGATGCTAACGAAGAAAACAAAGGTTACACGCTGGCTTTGATGAACCGTAAGACCGGAACGGTCGCCGAAAAAGTTTACATGAAGCCTATGGTGCTTTACGTGCCGTCCGTCGCTACCGCAGCCGTTGCCGCACTGGTGGAAAGCATAGGGCCATCTGACGATTGTACGGTTTGCGATACCGGCTACGCGCTCACCGTCACCAATAACAATAACGGCGTCTCGGTTGATAAAGATTTTATGACGCTTGCGCAGCTAGCGGAGCCGGACATCGCCACCGATGCCGTAAAAGATCTTATTAATATCGTGCGTGGCTATGACGATGACGAAGAACACAACGTTTGCGGCTGGTAGCTTTTAGCGTTTCATTCCGATGTAAAAAGCCCCCTTTCGGGGGCTGAGAACACGATTATTTTCTACGCCAGGTGGTTCCGGCTGCACCATCTTCCAGCACAATTCCCATCTCGTTTAAGCGGTCACGCGCCTGGTCAGCCAGCGCCCACTCTTTTGCTTTCCGGGCATCGTTACGCTGTTTGATGAGCGCTTCGATTTCCGCAACTTCGCCGTCGTCTGCCTGCGCGCCGCTTTGCAGGAAAGCTTCTGGTTCCTGTTCCAACAGGCCCAGCACGCCAGAAAGCTGACGCAGCGCCGCCGCCAGACCGTTCGCCGCTGCCGGATCTTCCGTTTTCAGGCGGTTAACTTCGCGCGCCATGTCAAACAGCACGGAATAGGCTTCCGGCGTGTTGAAATCGTCATCCATTGCTTCACGGAAACGCGCTTCGAACGCTTCGCCACCAGCAGGCTGAACCGCGCTGTCCGTGCCGCGCAGGGCGGTATACAGACGCTCCAGGGAAGTACGTGCCTGTTTCAGGTTTTCTTCGCTGTAGTTCAGCTGGCTGCGGTAGTGGCCGGACATCAGGAAGTAACGGATGGTTTCCGCATCGTAGTACTTCAGCACGTCACGCACGGTGAAGAAGTTGCCCAGCGATTTGGACATTTTTTCGCGGTCGACCATCACCATGCCGGAGTGCATCCAGGTATTGACGTATTCGCCGTCATGGGCGCAGGTGGACTGGGCGATTTCGTTTTCGTGGTGCGGGAACATCAGATCCGAACCGCCGCCGTGAATATCAAAATGGTTGCCGAGCTGTTTGCAGTTCATGGCGGAACATTCGATATGCCAGCCCGGACGGCCTTCCCCCCACGGGGATGACCAGCTTGGCTCGCCCGGCTTAGACATCTTCCACAGCACAAAGTCCATCGGGTTGCGCTTCACGTTCGCTTCGACTTCCACTCGCGCACCGGCCTGAAGCTGGTCCAAATCCTGACGAGAAAGCTGGCCGTAGGTCGGATCGGTTGCCACAGAGAACATCACATCGCCGTTAGAGGCGACATAAGCATGGTTACGCTCAATAAGCTGTTCAACGATTTCGATGATTTCAGGGATATGTCTGGTGGCGCGCGGTTCGCTGTCCGGGCGCAGAATGTTCAGCGCGTCGAAATCAGCATGCATTTCGTCCACCATACGGTCGACCAGGGCAACAAAATCTTCTCCATTCTCGTGAGCGCGCTTGATAATTTTATCGTCGATATCGGTGATATTGCGCACGTACTTCAGTTTAAATCCGAGAAAACGCAGGTAACGCGCAACCACGTCAAAAGCGACAAATGTACGGCCATGGCCGATATGACACAGGTCGTAAACGGTTATCCCACACACGTACATGCCGACTTCCCCGGCATGAATAGGTTTGAATTCCTCTTTTTGACGGCTCATTGTATTGAAGATTTTTAACATCAGGGGATTCCATATCAGCGTGTGTAAGCGAAATTGGGGTATATGTTACCTTAAAATTACACACGCACGCAGTACGCTTTGCAAGGTGATGATCGGCAGCGGTTATGCTATAACAACCACCTTGTGTGGCGGCACCGTCTGCCGAAACACTGTCTGACTAAATATAGGATGCACAGCATGGTTACTTTTCACACTAATCACGGTGATATCGTCATCAAAACTTTTGACGATAAAGCGCCAGTTACCGTTAAAAACTTCATGGATTACTGTCGTGAAGGCTACTACGACAACACCATTTTCCACCGTGTGATCAACGGCTTTATGATCCAGGGCGGCGGTTTTGAACCGGGTATGAAGCAGAAAGAAACCAAAGATACCATTCAGAACGAAGCGAACAACGGCCTGAAAAACACCCGCGGCACCCTGGCAATGGCCCGCACCCAGGCTCCGCACTCCGCAAGCTCGCAGTTCTTTATCAACGTGGCTGATAACGACTTCCTGAACTTCAGCGGCGAAAGCCTGCAGGGTTGGGGCTACTGCGTATTTGCAGAAGTCGTGGAAGGCATGGACGTGGTTGATAAAATCAAAGCCGTCTCCACCGGCCGCAGCGGCATGCACCAGGACGTTCCTAAAGAGGACGTCATCGTAAACAGCGTCACCGTAAGCGAATAATCCCCGCTTAATGTACCTGTTTATCGCAGATTTACACCTCTGCTCAGAAGAACCGGCGATTACCGCCGGTTTTCTGCGTTTTCTGGCAGGTCAGGCGCGGGAAGCTCAGGCGCTCTATATTCTCGGCGATCTTTTTGAGGCCTGGATTGGCGACGACGACCCTGAACCGTTGCACCGCGAAATTGCATTAGCAATCAAAGCGCTGGTCGATTCCGGCGTCCCCTGCTATTTCATTCACGGCAACCGGGATTTCCTGATTGGAAAACGTTTTGCAAGCCTGAGCGGCATGACGCTGCTGCCGGAAGAAAAAGTTCTCGACTTATATGGCCGCAGGATATTGATCCTGCACGGCGACACGCTGTGCACGGACGATGCTGGCTATCAGGCGTTTCGCAGGAAAGTGCATCAGCCCTGGCTGCAACGGCTGTTCCTCTCGCTGCCGCTGTTTATACGTAAGCGCGTCGCCGCCAGAATGCGTGCCGGGAGCAAAGCCGCTAACAGCAGCAAAACTCTGGCAATAATGGATGTGAACCAGCAAGCCGTTATCGATGCCCTTACCCGCAATCGGGTGCAGTGGATGATTCACGGTCATACGCACCGCCCCGCTATTCACCCGCTTGAAGCCAACGGTCAGCAAGCGTTTCGCTGCGTCCTGGGCGCCTGGCATACCCAGGGTTCGATGATTAAAGTGACCCCGCAGGACGTGGAGTTAATTCCTTTCGATTTTTAGCTTTAAATCGCCTCTTTTCGCCGCTTTGCCAGCCACGCAACCGTTTTCCTTGCCTGTTGTTCATGATATTCTTCCACTCCTTCTGACCGACCGCCAGACGTTCGGTGATGTTTGCACACCCACAGGAGTTTTGAGACGCATGTCCCCGACCCAATCCCCGGCGCGTATCGCCATTGTCATGGGTTCCAGAAGCGACTGGGCTACCATGCAGTTTGCCGCAGAAATCCTCACCGCCCTTGACGTACCGCATCACCTTGAAGTGGTATCCGCTCACCGCACACCGGATAAGCTGTTTAGTTTTGCCGAGCAGGCTGAAAGCAACGGCTATCAGGTAATTATTGCGGGTGCAGGTGGCGCTGCACATCTGCCCGGTATGCTGGCGGCGAAAACGCTGGTGCCGGTTCTTGGTGTGCCGGTACAAAGCGCGGCGCTGAGCGGCGTGGATAGCCTCTACTCCATCGTTCAGATGCCTCGCGGTATACCGGTTGGCACGCTGGCGATTGGTAAAGCGGGTGCTGCGAACGCGGCTTTGCTGGCGGCACAGATTCTGGCCCTGCATGACCACGAGCTGCATAAGCGCCTGGCCGCATGGCGTAACGAGCAAACGGAAGAAGTATTGCAGAACCCGGACCCGCGGGGTGAGGCATGAAACGCGTCTGCGTATTAGGCAACGGCCAGTTAGGCAGAATGCTGCGCCAGGCGGGCGAGCCGCTGGGCATCGCAGTTTATCCGATAGGGCTTGATGCCGAACCAGAAGCGGTTCCCTTCGCACAAAGCGTCATTACCGCTGAAATCGAGCGCTGGCCGGAAACTGCTCTCACGCGCGAGCTGGCTCGTCACAACGCTTTCGTTAATCGCGATGTCTTTCCGATCATCGCGGATCGCCTGACGCAAAAACAATTGTTCGATAAGCTCGAACTCGCGACCGCACCGTGGCAGTTGCTTTCCAGCCGTGACGAATGGGCTGGCGTGTTTGCGGATCTTGGCGAGCTGGCTATCGTGAAACGCCGCGTTGGCGGTTATGACGGGCGCGGCCAGTGGCGCTTGCGCAGCGCTGAAACCGACCAGTTGCCGGACGACTGCTACGGCGAGTGCATTGTGGAGCAAGGCATTAATTTCTCCGGTGAAGTTTCCCTGGTCGGCGCGCGCGGCCACGACGGCACAACGGTGTTTTATCCGCTGACGCACAATCTGCATCAGGAAGGTATTTTGCGCGCAAGCGTTGCTTTCCCACATGCAAACGCCGAACAGCAACAACAGGCAGAGACGATGCTCTCTGCCATCATGCATGAACTGAATTATGTCGGCGTGATGGCGATGGAGTGCTTTATTACGCCAGCCGGTCTGCTGATCAACGAGCTTGCCCCGCGCGTGCACAACAGCGGGCACTGGACGCAGAACGGCGCCTCCATCAGCCAGTTTGAACTGCATCTGCGTGCGATTGTTGATTTATCCTTGCCGCAGCCGGTTGTTAACGCCCCGTCGGTAATGATCAACCTGATCGGCACCGGGCTGAACTACGACTGGCTGAAGCTGCCGCTCGTGCACCTGCACTGGTATGATAAAGAGGTGCGCGAAGGACGCAAAGTCGGCCATCTCAATCTGAACGACAGCGATAAAGAGAGGCTGAGCGCGTCGCTCGAAGCGTTAGTGCCGCTGCTGCCGCCAGAGTACGCAAGCGGCATTGCCTGGGCGCAGAGCAAGTTGAGCCGGTAGAAAGCTGTTTTACAGGGTAGCCTGGCTGCCCTGTCGTATTTCCCCTCTTTCATTTCTCTCTCACCAGGCGCACAATCCCCGGCGTTTCACCCCCATTCGCTTTAAGGTTTATGCATGCAAAACGCCCGCTCTGACACCCAACAATATGAAATCCTGCTGCGTAATGATATTCCGCTTATCGACGTGCGTGCGCCGGTTGAGTTTGCTCAGGGAGCCATGCCCGCAGCGCTGAACCTTCCGCTAATGTCGGACGACGAGCGGGCCGCTGTCGGCACCTGTTACAAACAGCGCGGCCAGCAGGCGGCCATTGAGCTGGGCCACAGTCTGGTGAAGGGCGAGATCCGCGAGATCCGCATAGAAAAATGGCTGGAGCAGTGTCGGCTGCATCCTGAAGGCTATCTGTGCTGCGCCAGAGGCGGAATGCGTTCCCATATTGTTCAGCAATGGCTGCGCGAAGCCGGCGTGAACTATCCGCTGGTGGAAGGCG
>DALYUA010000153.1:0-7520 GCA_031993245.1 Buttiauxella sp.
CCCCGCTCGCCCACTTCCTGATTTTTAAACCAGGCCGCTATCGTTGGCTTACCGGGCATCATGGGCGTGCCGGACATAATAAACAGATCGCGATTTTTATTTAAATCGATGCCGGGAATTAAACTGTTCATCGCCATATTCAGCGGTCCGGTAGCGGATGAGCAATAGGCAACGCCATGGCGAACTAAGACCAAAGCGCGGACGTTAACGGTAAACGCCGCTCTGGAAGTGAGTTCGCCGTTGACGAGACGGCAATCGGCAATCGTTAATGGTTGAATGCTGTCTACGGTGGCATTTAGCTCGTAAAAGAAGGCGCTCAAATAATGGCGGATATCTTGCGTCAGCACATCATAATCTGCTTCGCGCTTGTTATGCAGCCCCAGGCTGGTTAAACCGCTAAACAGCAAGGCGCTCAACAGGCTAAACACAATGCTGAAATAAGCAATCTGCCTTGGGGTGGAAAAGTAGCGCGCAAAAATATTATTTGAAGACATGAAAAAATTGTTCCTGCTAACGCAAGAGACGCATGATTGCTGAAGTTTTTTCGACTATAGCGCAAGATGCACAGTGGCGTCATATAGTTTCATACGGAAATTATAGCTACCAGCAAGGCGTGAAGGGGAGTGATGCGCTTATTTGAAAGAATTAAAAGACGCTGCGGTGGCAACGTCTTCCTGATCTCGTCTGGCTGGCAGCCAAGGGAATTAACTGCCAGTTAAAGAAACTCAGCTACGGCTTAATACGCGCCGCGCTTCGTTGTAGCGCTTATTCCAGTATGGCTCGCTCATATTGGAGATCATTACGCCGCTGCTGGTGGAAGCGTGTACGAACTGGTTATTACCAATATAAATGCCAACGTGACGACCCGTAGAACCCGCACGGAACAGGACTAAATCCCCGGTACGCAGTTTACTGCGTGAAACGGATTTCCCCATATCCTGTTGTTCATAAGTTGAACGAGGCAGCTCTAAACCGAACTGGTCACGGAAAGTTTGCTGCACGAAAGCAGAACAATCGATGCCTTTTCTGCTGTTACCACCAAGGCGGTAACGCACGCCTTTCCAGCTAGCATATTGATCCATGAGACGTGATTTCACATCAACGTTACGGACCATCTCTTCGAATTCATCCTGAGAGGCTTGCAGTAAAAAACCATCTTTATTGTCGACTGCATGCGTCTCAGAATGCATATTTGCGGTGTTTGTCGAGCTACATGCTGAAAGCATCACTGCCACAGCAACTGCGGGAATCGCCCGCAAGATATATCTCAAAATAGGCTGAGATTTGACCATTTTATTTCTTTTCCCTTGATGTCCTTAACGATGCGAATCGTTATACAAAATACCAACGTGACGAGACTAATTATCTGAGCGCTGTGAAACAATTACCTCTGAACAGAAGTGTGGCTTGACGCACAATTTTATTCACACCGGGAATGAATCAGATTAACAGCACAAAACGCATCTGAGAGTACCTTATCCCCACAGGCATGGCGAGGGTTTTTCTCGGCTTTTTTATAAGAAATTGTGATGTTAAAAGTACAAAAATAAATTTGCGTAAATTTTATCCAAAAGTGCTGCTAATCTGTGCAGCCCTTTCAAATATCTGGAAAATTAGGTTGGGCGATTAATAAGCAATGTGGCATTTACTGACAAAAGCAACAGGGATCCCTGGCGGATCCCTGAAAATTTGCGTTAAGGAATGTTTATTTTATGTTATGAACTTGTTTTATTTTTGCCGGGTAGCGTGCGGTTAAGCGCATTAATTAACCCATCGCTGAGTGGGGTTAATAGCACCCATGGCAAACCTACCAGCGCAATGGATAACGATCCAACAAATACATCGGTAAACCAATGCGCGCCAATCATTATGCGTGGAAGGACAAATATCAGAAAAATAACTAGCGCGATAAAAAATGCTTTTTGTCCAAAATAACGCAGCATAAAGCCGGTGAAAATGAGCAGCATTAAACCGTGATCGCCTGGGAAACTATCTTTCGAGGCATCTTTGGTAGGGAAATGCAGCAGCTCGCTGACGCGGTGAATATCAGTGAAATAGAGCGTTGGGCTGACATGAGAAACCGGAATCAAATGACCCAACTGATTAATCACCACGGCGCTTAGCAGCATGACAACGCCCATGATCACCAGGCGTCGGCGTCCGGCAGGCGTGTCGTGCCACCAGAACCAGAAGAACAGCGACCCCATAGCCAGCAAAGAAATGCCGTCGAATATGCGGTTATTAGTGATAGCTACCAGCACCAGGAAAGCGTAGCTTTTTACCAGCTCTTCATTAAAAAAATGAAAAATGCTGGCGTCGAGTGTGAACCAGAACCCATGGTTTTCAGGCAGATACCAGCTAAAGAACAGCGCCAGGCCCAGGGCGTTCAGTAGCAGGATCGGTGTTAAGCGCATTTTCATCATCCAGGCTTTTGTTATCTTCTGACAAGTCGGGGGAGGGTAGACTTACAAACTTAAACGTAGCTTCAACAGAGCGCTTTGTAAGCTGTTCCAGTCTGTAACTTCGCTATTTATCAACTCGATACGACTATCCGGCGGCGCGACGCTTTGTGTCTCGATATGCAGATCGTCACCCTGCCGATTAATGCGCACCAGCCCTTCAGCAATGCGTAAGACGCCTTTTACCCTGCCAACCGGCGCAAGACGTGCCCATTCCAGAATGCCAACCGTGTCAAAAATAGTATCCGCATCAAAGATCCAGCCGCAGGCAACGTAGCCCTGTCCGCTGTTAATGCTGCGCCTCCAGCGCTGGTGTTCCGGCAAACTCAGCGCTGCCAGCCCGCGACTGGCGGCATGGCTGTGGCTATGTTCGGCGCTGTGCGGTAACTGGCGAAGATTTTGCCGCGGATGGTCCAGCAGAGCGGTGTCAATTTGTCCCTTCTCCGCCAGCACAATTTCTCGTCCGCCAGCATGCTGTTGCTGCCAGTTAGCCAGAGCCTGACGGCTGTCATCGGTCGCACGGTCATTTTTATTCGCGACAATGATATCGGCGGCGGCAAGCTGATCGCGGAAATTATCATTATTAACGGCGCGCTCATCCAGCAACTGGCGAGCATCCAGCAGGCAAAGCGTGGCTTTCAGATCGATCCACGGCTGGTAAACTTCCGCAGTAAGCATATCGAGGATTTGTTTTGGGTGCCCCAGGCCCGTGGGTTCGATGAGCAAACGGTCAGGTTTCCCCTGGCGTAGCAGGGTATTCAACCCAACCTGCATCGGCAGCCCGTTGACACAGCACATGCAGCCGCCGGGGATCTCTTTGAGCAGCGCGCCGCTGTCGGCCAGCAGAGCGCCGTCGATGCCGACTTCACCAAACTCATTGACCAGCACAGCCCACTTTTCATCGCCGGGTTTATTGGCCAGTAAATGAAGAATAGTGGTGGTTTTTCCACTGCCGAGAAAACCGGTAATCAGGTTGGTTTTAGTCACAGTCGCTCCGAATTGGCGTTAGGGTTAACCAATATCCTGAACAACAATTGCGAAAAAATGAAGCGTAAACACGGCCTGTCGTAAAACAAGGCCGTGTAAAGGGCATGGATTGTTAATTACAGGAGATTCGCCACGGCCTGTTTCGCGCCTTTATTGCGCAATTCGTCCCAGGCGGCGCTGACATGCCGCACAAAAATTTCATTGCCCGGCAGATCGCTGCCAAAGATTTCAGTGAGGCTAAGCAGGGCGGATACGCGCTCCTCGTCTGAACTTTTCTCTACCAGATCTTTGATTTTTTGCGCCAGCGGATCGCGAATATCGATAGCGTTTCCGGCATCGTCAACACCGCTGACATAGCGCATCCACGCCGCGATGCCCAGCGCCAGACAAGGCCACTCATCTTCCTGCTGCAGATGCCAGCGAACGCTCTCCAGCATACGCTGCGGCAATTTCTGGCTGCCATCCATAGCGATTTGCCAGGTACGATGCTGCAAAGCAGGATTGCTGAAACGTTCTAAAAGATTGTGCGCGTACTGACGCAGATCGACGCCCTTCACGCGCAGGGTTGGAGCCTGCTCCTGCATCATTAACTGATGCGCCGCGCGGTAGAAATTCTCATCCGCCATGCAATCGTTAATATGCTGATAGCCCGCCAGATAGCCAAGGTATGCGAGAAAAGAGTGGCTGCCGTTGAGCATACGCAGCTTCATTTGCTCCCACGGCATCACGTCATCCACCATTTCAACGCCGGCGACTTCCCACTGCGGGCGGCCCGCCACGAAATTATCTTCGATAACCCACTGGATAAAAGGCTCGGCAGAAATCGCGCAGGGATCTTCAACCCCTAACGTATCGGTAATTTCCTGCAAAGATTCCGGCGTGGCGGCGGGTACGATGCGATCGACCATGGTGCTCGGGAACGTGACTTTCTCACGTATCCAGTCGGCGAGTTCCTGGCTGCGTTTTTCCGCCATGCCGATAATCGCATTGCGCACAACGTGGCCGTTATCAGGAATGTTGTCGCAGGAAAGCACGGTAAAAGGAAGCAGGCCACGCTCGCGGCGGCGATTTAAGGCCTCAACCAAAATTCCCGGCGCGGAATGTGGTTCAGCCGGGTTTTGCAGGTCATGAATAATGCGAGCGTTTGCGGTATCCAGCTTGCCTGTTGCCGGATCGATGCAATAGCCCTTTTCAGTCACGGTAAGCGAAACAATGGCCACCTGCGGCTCGCAAAATTTCTCGATAATGGCTTCCATCCCGTCGAGCTTTGCATTCAGACATTCATTAACGGCGCCAACGATAATAGCCTGGTTGCCGTCGCGGCCTTTTTCCAGCACGGTATACAGATGGTCCTGAGCACGCAGGGCGCTCATTAACTTATCGCCGCTAAACAGGCTAATCTCACAGATCCCCCAGTCGCCTCCCAGCGCGTTAAGCACCCGGTCGGTCAGCAGCGCCTGGTGCGCACGGTGAAACGCGCCAAAACCAAAATGCACAATGCGTGTCTTTAATGCGCTACGGTCATAACGGGGCTGCTGAATACTCTCCGGCAGGCTGGCTGAGGCAATTGTCTTCATAGAATGCAAATCCTGATTAACGAATTAGTAACAACTGCAGTGTAAAGTTATATGACAGCAAATAGAATTGGTGTGCTGGCTTTATCCCTTTAATGTGAGCCGGATCAACCAAATTCAGGGATAAAATTGACCACTGGCCAGTTTGCGGTATGGTAGTCGCCAGGACAATATCTTAAAATTGGTATGACAACTTATTGATTGAGGATCTGCTAATGGAACAAACCTGGCGCTGGTATGGCCCGAAAGACCCGGTATCACTGGATGATGTGCGTCAGGCTGGCGCAACCGGAGTAGTGACCGCTCTGCATCACATTCCGAACGGAGAAGTCTGGCCGGTGGCTGAAATTAAGCAGCGTCAGGCTGAACTTGCCGCCAAAGGGCTGAGCTGGTCAGTGGTAGAAAGCATTCCGGTGCATGAAGAGATCAAAACCCACACGGGTGATTACGACAGGCATATCGCTAACTACCAGCAGAGCATTCGCAACCTGGCGGAATGCGGCATTGACACCGTATGCTACAACTTTATGCCAATCCTCGACTGGACGCGTACCGATCTGGAATATGAACTGCCGGACGGCTCAAAAGCGCTGCGTTTTGACCAGATCGCCTTTGCCGCTTTTGAGCTGCATATTCTGAAACGCCCCGGTGCGCAAGCGGATTACAGTGAAGAAGAGCAGCGCCAGGCGCTGGACTACTTCCATAAAGCGTCCGCTGCCGAAAAAGAGAAGCTGACGCGCAATATTATTGCGGGCCTGCCGGGTGCGGAAGAGGGCTACACCTTAGATCAGTTCCGCGCTCGCCTGGCGGAATATGACGGCATCAATAAAGAGCAACTGCGTGAAAATATGGCTTACTTCCTGCGTGCTATTGTTGCCGTGGCTGAAGAAGTCGGCGTGCGCCTGGCTGTTCATCCGGACGATCCGCCGCGTCCTATTCTCGGCCTGCCGCGCATTGTTTCGACTATTGAAGATATGCAGTGGCTGAAGGAAACGGTCGACAGCATCAATAACGGTTTCACCATGTGTACCGGCTCTTACGGCGTGCGTGCGGACAACGATCTGGTGCGAATGATTGAAACCTTCGGCGATCGCATTCACTTTACCCACCTGCGCGCTACCTGCCGCGAAGACAACCCGAAAACCTTCCACGAAGGCGCACACCTTCAGGGCGATGTGAATATGGTTGCGGTGGTGAAAGCGATTCTGACTGAAGAGCAGCGTCGTAAGGCGAGCGGTGATTTACGTCCGATTCCAATGCGCCCGGATCACGGCCATCAGATGCTCGATGACCTGCATAAAAAAACCAACCCTGGCTACTCGGCGATTGGCCGTCTGAAGGGGCTTGCGGAAGTACGAGGTGTGGAGCTTGCGCTTAAGCAAACGCTGTTCCCGGATTTGCTAAAATAGCTTTACCGCAGAGGTAAAAAACGCGCCTTTTGGCGCGTTTTTTTTGCTTAGTCAGCGCGGCCCATAGAACGCTTCTCAGCGATATGAATGCGGATCTTTTCGCCGGTCACCATATATTCCGGCACCTGAATCACCAGACCGGTGGACATGGTGGCAGGCTTGGTGCGGGAGCTTGCGGAAGCGCCTTTAATACCCGGTGCCGTTTCAACGATTTCCAGATCCACCGTTTGCGGCAGCTCCAGCGCCAGCAGCTGGCCATCCCAGGTCAGCACCTGCATATCCGGCATGCCGCCTTCAGGAATAAACTGCAGCTCTTCTTCAATCTGGTCTTTGGTGAAGATGTACGGGGTGTAATCTTCTTTATCCATAAACACGTATTCGTTGCCATCGATATAAGAGAAATCAACGAAACGACGGGTCAGGGTAATGGTATCGACGATATCGTCACCTTTAAAACGCTCTTCAACCTTCTGCCCGGTGCGCACATCGGAAAAACGCATCTTATAAAGGGTTGCCGCGCCGCGCGCGCTTGGGGACTGAATATCGATATCTTTCACAATCAGCAGTTTGCCGTTGTAGTTCAGTACCATGCCTTTTTTGACTTCGTTAGCTCTTGCCATCGATGTTTCCTGTAAAAATTGAGGGGCGAAAATATTGCGACAAATTACTCGCGAGGTGCATTTCAGGCAAGCGGATTTCACCACCTGTAAGACAAAGTATAAATGAGCGTAGTAAAGCTCGTGCGCTACTGTTACAGTCCGCGCTCTTGCCAGCCCACCGGAGTATTGGCTTATGGACTGTCGTCCTGATTGCGGAGCCTGCTGCACCGCGCCTTCTGTCTCAAGTCCGATACCGGGCATGCCCGACGGCAAGCCGGCAAATACCCCCTGCGTCCAGCTTGATGAACGAAACCTCTGTAAGCTGTTTCGCTCGCCGCTGCGTCCGAAGGTTTGCGCAGGCTTGCAGCCCTCGCCTGAGATGTGCGGCACCACGCGCCAGCAGGCGATGGAGTATCTCATCTATCTTGAAGCGGCTACCGCGCCTTAAACATCTTTAATGCGCGCCATGCAGTAGACGGTAACGGCTATCAT
>DALYUA010000154.1:0-7483 GCA_031993245.1 Buttiauxella sp.
GTTTTTGCAGTTCCGCTTCGGTTTTCTCACGCGCCTCTTTCGGCATTTTTGCCGCGTCGATCTTGCGTTTTAGCGCTTCGTTTTCATCCGGCGCATCGTCCATTTCGCCCAGTTCTTTCTGAATCGCTTTCATTTGCTCATTCAGATAGTACTCGCGCTGGCTCTTCTCCATCTGCTTTTTAACGCGGTTGCGAATGCGTTTTTCAACCTGCAGCAGATCGATTTCCGATTCCATCATCGCCATCAGATATTCAAGACGTTCGTTAATATCGGACATCTCAAGCACTGACTGTTTATCCGTTAATTTCAACGGCATATGTGCGGCGATAGTGTCAGCCAGACGTGCAGGATCGTCGATGCTGTTCAGCGACGTCAGCACTTCCGGCGGGATTTTTTTATTCAGCTTGATGTAGCCTTCAAACTGATTAATGGCCGTGCGTACCAGCACTTCCTGCTCGCGCTCTTCAATAACCGGCGAGTCGAGGTATTCGGCCTGGGCTGCGAAATGCTCGCCATTGTCAGACAGCCTGGTAATACGCGCACGCTGTAAACCTTCCACCAGCACTTTTACCGTGCCGTCTGGCAGTTTCAGCATCTGTAAAATAGAGGCAACGGTGCCCACCGAGAACAGGTCATTCACACCCGGCTCATCCGTTGAGGCCTCTTTTTGCGCCACCAGCATGATTTTTTTATCGTGGTCCATGGCTGCTTCCAGGCAGCGGATGGATTTTTCGCGCCCGACAAACAATGGAATAACCATGTGCGGATAAACCACCACATCGCGCAATGGCAATACGGGGATTTCAATGCGTTCAGAACGCTCAGGATTCATAGAGCTCTCTCTTAGTTTAATTTCCGCCAGGTGATGGGGCGATGCCTCCGCTCTCATGGCATCACCAGCAAGTAAGTCAGTATATGGGGATGTTTCCCGAGCATTCAATGCCGGAAATGCAGGAAAAATAAAAGGGGGATAAAAATCCCCCTTTTTCAACTAACTGACTGGTTATTTTGGCGAATTATTCACCGGATGCCTGTTGTGCTTCCGGCTTACCGTAAATTAATAACGGCTTGGTCTGATCGTCGATCACCGCCTCATCGATAACCACTTTTTCGATATCTTCCATAGAAGGAAGGTCGTACATGGTATCGAGCAGCGCGCCTTCAACGATAGAACGCAGACCACGGGCACCGGTTTTACGCGCCATCGCTTTTTTAGCGATAGCATCCAGCGCTTCGTCACGGAACTCCAGTTCCACACCTTCCAGATTGAACAACGCCTGATACTGCTTGGTCAGGGCGTTTTTCGGTTCTTTCAGGATCTGAATCAGGGCTTCTTCGCTTAGCTCGCTCAGCGTTGCAACGACCGGTAAACGACCGATGAACTCAGGGATCAGGCCAAATTTAATCAGATCTTCCGGCTCTACCTGGCCGAGCAGCTGACCTTCGCTCGCTTTCTCAGACTTGCCTTTCACCGTCGCGCCAAAGCCAATGCCTGAACCGGTTTCTACACGGTTAGCGATCACTTTGTCGAGGCCTGCAAACGCACCGCCGCAGATAAACAGAATCTTGGAGGTATCAACCTGCAGGAACTCTTGCTGCGGATGCTTACGGCCACCCTGCGGTGGAACCGCGGCTACGGTGCCTTCAATCAGTTTCAGCAACGCCTGCTGCACGCCTTCACCGGATACGTCGCGGGTGATGGACGGGTTATCAGATTTGCGGGAGATTTTGTCGATCTCATCGATATAAACGATACCGCGCTGCGCTTTTTGCACATCGTAGTCGCATTTCTGCAGCAGTTTCTGGATGATGTTTTCCACATCTTCACCCACGTAGCCCGCTTCGGTAAGCGTAGTGGCATCTGCCATGGTGAAAGGTACATCCAGCAAACGCGCCAGGGTTTCAGCCAGCAGCGTTTTCCCGCTACCTGTCGGCCCGATGAGCAGAATGTTACTTTTACCCAGTTCGATGCCGTTAGTGCTGTCGCCGTTGCGCAGGCGTTTGTAGTGGTTGTAAACCGCCACCGCCAGGACCTTTTTCGCCTGTTCCTGACCGATGACATAGTCATCCAGATGGTGGCGGATTTCATGCGGCGTCGGCAGCGCGCTGCGCTCGCGGTGCGGCGCTACTTCTTTAATCTCTTCGCGAATAATGTCGTTACATAAGTCGACACACTCATCGCAGATATACACTGACGGCCCGGCAATTAGTTTGCGCACTTCATGCTGGCTTTTGCCGCAAAAAGAGCAGTACAGAAGTTTGCCTGAACCGTCTTTGCGCTTATCTGTCATAAAGTCAAAACCTCTTTTCTGTTACTTTGCACCGTTCAGAACGACGCAAGTGCCATTGTTGCGGCACAGCCAATCTAAGCGGAAAGCCGGGCCACTACTTTTACTATAGTATATGGCCCGCTGTTTTCGGGCATTAGTTACGGTGAGTCAGGATCGAGTCAACTAAGCCATACTCTACCGCTTCGCTGGCAGCGAGGAAACGGTCACGCTCGGTGTCTCTTTCGATTTCTTCAAGAGATTTGCCGGTGTGTTGCGCCATAAGTTCATTCATACGGGCTTTAACTTTCAGGATTTCACGGGCGTGGATTTCGATATCCGTCGCCTGTCCCTGATAGCCGCCCAGCGGTTGGTGAATCATCACCCGCGAGTTAGGCAGGCAGAAACGCTTGCCTTTCGCTCCGGCAGTCAGCAGGAAAGCTCCCATAGAACAAGCTTGTCCCATACAGATAGTGCTGACGTCCGGCTTAATAAATTGCATAGTGTCGTAGATAGACATACCTGCCGTAATTACGCCACCCGGTGAGTTAATGTAGAGATAGATGTCTTTTTCCGGATTTTCCGCTTCCAGAAACAGCATCTGCGCCACAATCAGGTTAGCCATATGATCTTCGACCTGTCCGGTCATGAAGATGACACGTTCCTTGAGCAGACGGGAATAAATATCGTATGAACGCTCACCACGCGATGTCTGTTCAACAACCATCGGCACCAGGGCCATATGGGGTGCTAATTGATCTCGTTCGCCACTGTATGACATTTCCGTCTCCTGGAGTAATTAAGCCTTCTAACCTACTGTACTGATTCTACTTGAGACGCGAAAAGAAGACTACGCTCCTTGCGCCCTTTGCCTGTCATGGACGGATTATCAGTCAGGGTCGTGTTTTGGAGCCATGCCTAGCTTTATGGGGATGGCTTCACCCTGTTTCAAGCATAACAACCTTTTCTTGATACGCTAACCCTGAAAGTTCGTATTATTCGTCGCAAAAATGCCATTCACAGGATAAAAAAAGCCCGCCACTGTGAGTGACGGGCTTGATGCAGCAATCTTTTGGCAATGGAGCCAAAAGTTACGCTTACGCTTGCTGGTTCATCAGCTCGCTGAAGGAAGATGCTTTTTCTGACACTTTCGCTTTTGCCAGAACCGCTTCAACAGCCTGTTCTTCCAGAGCAACATTGCGCATGTTGTCCATCAGTTCTTTGTTCTTGCTGTAGAACTCGATAACTTCTTTCGGATCTTCGTAGGCGGAAGCCATTTCTTCGATCAGAGCGTTAACGCGCGCTTCGTCAGCTTTCAGCTCGTGGGTACGAATAACTTCGCCCAGCAGCAGGCCAACAACTACACGGCGTTTAGCTTGTTCTTCGAACAGCTCGCGCGGCAGTTCCAGAGCCTGTTGCTCGTTGCCACCGAAACGCTGTGCAGCCTGGCGACGCAGAACGTCGATTTCGCCGTCGATCAGCGCAGCCGGCACGTCGATATTGTTCGCGTTAACCAGACCGTCGATTGCCTGAGACTTGATGCGGTTACGCACCGCGCCTTTCAGCTCGCGATCCATATTCTTACGCACTTCGGTACGCAGGCCCGCTACAGAACCATCTTCAACGCCGAAACGTTTGATGAATTCTTCGGTAAATTCAGGCAGCTCACGCTCTTCCACTTTCTTCAGAACGATGTCGAACTTAGCCGCTTTACCTTTCAGGTTTTCAGCGTGGTAATCTTCCGGGAAGGTCACTTCGATGGTGAATTCTTCGCCAGCTTTGTGACCCACAACGCCATCTTCAAAGCCCGGGATCATACGACCCTGGCCCATTGCCAGTACGAAGTCAGACGCCTGACCGCCTTCGAACACTTCGCCGTCTACAGAGCCGGTGAAGTCGATGGTAACGCGGTCTTCTGCCGTTGCAGCCGCATCAGAGTCTTTCCAGGTTGCCTGCTGCTTACGCAGGGTGTCCAACATGGTGTCAACATCTTCGTCAGTCACTTCAACAACTGGTTTTTCAACTTCGATTGCTTCCAGACCCTGCAGCTCAACTTCCGGGTACACTTCAAACTCTACGGAGTAGGTGAAGTCTTCGCCCAGTTTGTATTCGCCCGGCACGTAATCAGGCGCGCCTGCTGGATTGATTTTTTCTTTAATGATCGCATCAATAAAGTTGCGGCTCATCAGCTCGCCCAGCACGTCCTGGCGAACAGAAGCGCCGTAACGTTGAGCGACTACGGTCATCGGTACTTTACCCTTGCGGAAGCCGTCAATACGAACTTTCTTTGCCACGTTGACCAGCTCGCTTTTTACAGCGTTTTCGATGCTGTCTGCAGCGATAGTAATCGTGAGACGGCGGCCAAGGCCCTGAGTGGTTTCAACTGAAACTTGCATCTTGTTACCTCAAAAAATCACAGTGCTCGGTCAACCCTGGAAGCCCTTAATGTTGCTTCACAGAACCGGGATGTCTTCTGTAGCAGAATCACATTCCCTGTCGTCAGAATCGTCCCGAAGACATTCCGAAAAATAAGACGCAGCATTATAGCGGCATCACCAGAGTGAGTCGAGAACGGCGACATAACGTCGCTGCGGCCTTTTTCACACTTTGTTGGAATTTATTGCCTAATCCCTGTAAAAAAGCCGGGTATTTAAGACAAAACAAAACGGCCCGCAGGCCGTTTTGAGAAATACAGTTAACAGATAGCAACATAAAGGAAAAGTTCCCTCAGTTGCAAACCCGAAAAGGTTATTTTCAGGCGATAGAGCCCGCTCCGCGACACGGCGGTGAGGCAAAAATGGTATCCTGCAACCCTTCCCACTCTTTAATGGTATAGGTGTGCAAGGCCAGAGCATGTACGGTACTGGAGAGCTCCTCGCTTAAGGTTCCGTAGATCAGACGATGGCGATTTAAAAAACGTTCTCCGGTAAAGCGATCGCTGACCAGCACAACCTTAAAGTGACTTTCAGAACCAGCCGGGACATTGTGACGATAGCTTTCATCCACGACTTCCAGGAATACGGGTTCGAACGCTGCCCTTAGTTTTGTTTCTATTTGCTCGCGTATCATCATGAACTTTCTCCTCAACTACGCCCGGATGCCACTCATCCCTTTAAATCTTAGCCGCTTTTAACCGTTTTAATAATGTAATGCCAACAATTATTTAGCTTTCGTCCGATTTCCTTCATCAACCCTCTGTAGTTTAATGCTGTTACGACACTATTCAGTACGAAAACGGTCTGATAGCTTTATTAGCGCTCATTAAAAGCGCAACGCGATGAAATTCCGTGCGTTAAGCACTTCCACTGGGCAACCGCAGTGTTATGATGGCGTGTTTTTTTCTGCCCGCCCCTTTGAGTACATTGAGATAGCGAACATGTTAAAAAAATTATTCTTCCCGCTGGTCGCCGTTTTTATGCTGGCCAGTTGCGCAACACCACCGACCACTATTGAAGTATCACCAACCATCAACCTGCCACAGCAGGATCCAAGCCTGATGGGTGTGACGGTTAGCATCAACGGTGCCGATCAACGCACCGATCAGGCGCTGGCTAAAGTCACTCGCGACAACCAGCTGGTTACGCTGACCCCTTCCCGCGATCTGCGTTTCCTTCTGCAAGAAGTGCTGGAAAAACAGATGACCGCACGCGGTTACATGATTGGCCCAAACAGCCCGGTTGCTTTGCAGATCATCGTCAACCAACTGTATGCAGACGTCTCTCAGGGTAACGTGCGTTACAATATTGCTACCAAAGCGGATATCTCGATTATCGCTATCGCTCAGAACGGCACCAAGATGACGAAAAGCTACCGTTCCAGCTACAACGTAGAAGGGGCGTTCCAGGCCACCAACAAAAATATCGCCAACGCGGTTAATTCCGTGCTGACCGATACCATTGCAGAAATGGCCCAGGACACCAGCGTTCACGACTTTATTAAGCAGAACGCACGTTAATTTATCCTCCGTCAGCCCGCGTCACGCGGGCTGATAGTCAGAGCAAAGCATGTCCAATCAGTATTTACGTAAATTTCTGCAGCCAAAATCAGCCATTCTTCTGATCCTCGGTTTTGCCTCAGGGCTTCCTCTAGCATTGACTTCCGGCACGCTGCAAGCCTGGATGACGGTCGAAAATATCGATCTGAAAACCATCGGCTTCTTCTCGCTTGTCGGCCAGGCCTACGTCTTTAAGTTCCTCTGGTCGCCGGCGATGGACAGATACACGCCGCCGTTCCTGGGTCGTCGCCGTGGCTGGCTGCTGATTACGCAAATTCTGCTTCTAATTTCTGTTGCCGCTATGGGCTTTCTGGAACCGGGTACGCAGCTGCGCTGGATGGCGGCGCTGGCGGTGATTATCGCTTTCTGCTCCGCCTCGCAGGACATCGTATTCGACGCCTGGAAAACAGATGTGCTCTCAGCTGAAGAACGCGGCACGGGGGCGGCAATCAGCGTGCTTGGCTATCGTCTGGCGATGCTGGTTTCAGGCGGTCTGGCACTCTGGCTGGCTGACCGTTACCTGGGCTGGCAGGCCACCTACTGGCTGATGGCAGCGCTGCTGCTGCCCTGTATTGTCGCAACCCTGCTGGCGCCGGAACCTACGGATACCATCCCCGTTCCGCGCAGTCTTGAACAAGCGGTAGTCGCCCCGCTGCGTGACTTTTTCGGTCGTAATAACGCCTGGCTAATCCTGCTGCTGATCGTGATGTACAAACTGGGCGATGCTTTCGCTATGAGCCTGACCACTACTTTTCTGATTCGCGGTGTCGGTTTTGATGCGGGTGAAGTTGGGGTGGTTAATAAAACTCTGGGGTTATTCGCCACCATCCTCGGGGCGCTTTACGGTGGCGTGCTGATGCAACGCCTGAGCCTGTTTCGCGCCCTGCTTATTTTCGGCATTTTGCAGGGGATATCCAACGCCGGCTACTGGATGCTCTCCGTCACCGATAAGCATATATTCAGCATGGGCGCCGCCGTCTTTTTTGAAAACCTGTGCGGCGGGATGGGCACGGCAGCTTTTGTCGCCTTGTTGATGACGCTGTGTAATAAATCATTTTCTGCGACGCAGTTCGCCCTGCTCTCGGCGCTATCCGCCGTTGGCCGCGTTTACGTCGGGCCGATTGCTGGCTGGTTTGTTGAGGCTCACGGCTGGCCCATGTTCTATCTTTTCTCGGTTATCGCTGCGGTGCCGGGCATCCTGCTGCTTCTGGTCTGCAAAGGT
>DALYUA010000155.1:0-7403 GCA_031993245.1 Buttiauxella sp.
CGCTTATAGCGACGCAGTATATCTTCGCTTTCGTTGCCGGCGCCCCAGTTACCCAGCTCACCGGTGCGGAAGCGCTGCTGGATTTCCCAGCGTGCCAGATCGGCATAAATGAGAATATCGCCCTGATGAACAAGCGCCGCCCCCGGACCATAAATCACCACCAGGCCTTCCGTGACGTTATCAACCTCACGCCGTGCCTGTGCGAGCTTGCCGGGGCAGAAAAATTCATCGAGCTGATGGCAGGAAAGGACGCCAAACACACGATCGTCTGTAAGATTCTGCGCCAGTAAATTATGCAGGTGCTGTTCGCTCAGACGAGCGTTTTCGACATTGATAAGCAGCGAAGGGTTGAGCTGGGATATCAGATTTTCGTGCAGTTCTTTATGGCGCACGCCGGGATAGCAATCTATCACCAGCACGGTTTTACCCTGGCGGTGAAGACGCCGCTGCACGGCCTGCACTATATCTTTCCAGCCTTGCCAGGCCTGATTCTCGAATCCCGCTATATGTACTTCGGGATATTTATTGTATGACGCACGTTTCATAGATCGCTCCCTGGTGTCGATAACCGAAGATTAATCGATTAACCCATTAGGAACACTGTGGTAAACGCGATTAACCCGCCATTTTTAATAACGAATGCGCAAAGAAGCCGTTATTTGTGATGGCTTTCACAGGTGAGAATGCAATCTTTTGGTTATTCGATTAATCTCTTTGCACAGGCTTCGTTCGAGGAAAGAAAATGAGCACCGTTACTCTCGCCCAGGTTGCAAAACGCGCCTCCGTCTCAACGGCTACCGTCTCGATGGTGCTGCGCAATCGTGGCCGCATTTCCGACGCCACGCGAAACCGCGTGATGCAGGCGCTTGATGAGCTGGGATATGTCTATAACCAGACCGCTGCCAATCTCCGCAACCGCACCAGCAATCAGGTTGGACTGCTGCTGCATGATATTACCAACCCGTTTTATGGTGAAATGACGGCGGGGCTAAGCCAGGAGATGGAGCGTCACGATCTGCTGCTGTTTCTGGCAAACAGTGAAGAGTCAGGGGAGCGGCAACAGAAATTTGTTGACTCCCTGATGCGCAATAATGCCTGCGGCATGGTGCTGTGCGCCGCCCGCGAAACGCCACCGCTGTTTTTTGAAACGCTCAAACGCCGCAATATTCCGGCGATAATGGTGGTGCGCCCGCTGGATGATGTAGATTTTGATTTTGTGGGTACGGATAATTTTCTCGGTACGCAGCTGGCGACCCAACACCTGCTGCGTCTGGGCCATCGTCATATCGCTTTTATCGGCGGCAGCGAAAACTCCATCACCCGGGCACAGCGCATCGGTGGCTACAGTAGCAAGTTACTGGAAAACCGCATCCAGCCAAATAGCGAGTGGGTCGTCTCCTCGGCGGCGAGCCAGAGCGACGGAGCCAGGGTGGCTGAGGCGCTGCTCCATCGCTATCCGGAAATTACCGCCGCAGTTTGTTATCAGGACATTGTGGCGCTTGGCGTTATGCAGACCTTACGCAAAATGGGCCGCGCGCCGGGTAAGGATTTTGCGCTGGTAGGCTTTGACGATGTCACCGAGGCTGCGCTGGTACAGCCCGCGCTGACCACGGTTTCGGTCGCGGCCAAAGAGATTGGCCGCAAGGCGGGAGAGCTATTATTCAGTCGTATTCAGGGCAATGATGAGCCACCGAAGCGCATTATTCTGCCGCCGACGCTGATAGTGCGCGAATCCTGCGGTTTTAATTAATCCCTGTTTTTACAAGGGAAATAATGGCTTTTACTGATAACAGCGGCGTTTTAACATAAATTTTTAATTATTGGTGTTTTCGGCTGGCGGCCTTTCACGGGGCTGGTTAACCTGAGAATGTTTTGTAAGCAGATTAATAAAGAGAGTGGATATGATTGAAGCACAGATCCGTGTCGCGATTGCGGGTGCGGGCGGTCGTATGGGACGACAACTTATTCAGGCAGCCTTGCAGCTGGACGGTGTGCAGCTTGGTGCAGCGCTTGAGCGCTCCGGCTCATCTTTAGTCGGCAGCGATGCGGGTGAGCTGGCGGGCGTTGCGAAAACGGGCGTAACCGTCAGCGACAGCCTGGATAAAGTGGTTAACGATTTTGACGTGTTTATCGATTTCACTCGTCCGGAAGGAACGCTGAACCATCTCGCATTCTGTCGCCAGCACGGCAAAGGTATGGTCATTGGCACTACCGGCTTTGACGATGCAGGCAAGCAGGCGATCGTTGAGGCGTCGGCGGCGATCCCGATTGTCTTTGCGGCGAACTTCAGCGTAGGCGTTAACGTCATGCTTAAGCTGCTGGAAAAAGCGGCCAAAGTAATGGGCGACTATACCGATATCGAAATTATCGAAGCTCACCACCGCCACAAAGTGGATGCGCCTTCAGGCACCGCTCTGGCGATGGGAGAAGCCATTGCTCAGGCTATGGACAAAGATTTAAAAGCGTGCGCCGTCTATTCCCGCGAAGGTTATACCGGTGAGCGGGTGCCTGGAACAATTGGCTTTGCGACCGTGCGCGCCGGGGACATTGTGGGTGAGCATACCGCAATGTTTGCTGATATCGGCGAGCGCATTGAAATCAGCCATAAGGCTTCAAGCCGCATGACCTTTGCAAATGGGGCCGTTCGCTCTGCTTTATGGCTGAATGGTAAAGAAAGTGGCGTTTTCGACATGCGTGATGTGCTTGATCTCAACAATTTGTAAGCGTTATTACCCATCGTGATGTGGTTATTACAATCGTAATTCTTTGATTGGCAGGGCAATAATTTATTGCCCTTTTTTATTTCTCACGTTATTTGAAGCTTTATTCCTCTAACCGTCATAAATCCTACTCTTCCTCTGTTTTTTTGTTATTGCGACGTTAATTTTGACCATCTGGTCCATTTTTGCTGCTGCATGAAAATAAATTCCTGTTCTTTCTGCCTCGCAATCGATTATTTGCCTGAGTTAGCTGCCAGTTTTGCCTGCCAGTGCCGATATTTTTAACCAAGGCGGCAAAAAGACGATAAAAAGTTCGGTATAAGGTAGACTTTTAATCATCCTGTCCTTAGAATGCCGCCGTTTGTCAAAAATCCGAATGACAGGCTGTTTTGCATTTGATTCAAACGTGGGTTTTGAATTAATATGCGAATAAATTGAATGTTTATTCCCCTGGAGGACGTTTTGATTAAGTCAGCAATATTGGTTCTGGAAGACGGAACCCAATTCCACGGTCGGGCCATTGGGGCATCGGGTCAGGCAGTGGGAGAAGTCGTTTTCAACACTTCTATGACCGGTTATCAAGAAATCCTCACTGATCCTTCCTACTCCCGCCAGATCGTCACTCTTACTTATCCTCATATCGGCAATGTCGGCACCAACGCCGCCGACGAAGAATCCTCCCAGGTACATGCGCAAGGCCTCGTCATTCGTGACCTGCCGCTGATTGCCAGCAACTACCGCAATACCGAGGATCTCTCTTCATACTTAAAGCGCCATAACATCGTGGCGATTGCCGACATCGATACCCGTAAGCTGACGCGTCTGCTGCGCGAGAAAGGCGCTCAGAACGGCTGCATTATCGCTGGTGATAACATTGACGCTGCTCTGGCGCTTGAGAAAGCCAAAGCGTTCCCGGGCCTGAACGGCATGGACCTCGCAAAAGAAGTATCCACCAAAGAATCTTACGCCTGGCAGCAGGGGAGCTGGACGCTTGAAGGCGAGCTGCCGGAAGCGGCAAAAGAAGAAGAGCTACCGTTCCACGTGGTGGCCTATGACTACGGCGTGAAACGCAACATCCTGCGCATGCTGGTTGACCGCGGCTGCCGCCTGACGGTTGTTCCGGCTCAGACTTCAGCGCAGGAAGTATTGAAGCTGAACCCGGACGGCATCTTCCTCTCCAACGGTCCGGGCGACCCGGCGCCTTGCGATTACGCGATTAGCGCCATCAAATCCTTCCTGGAAACCGACGTGCCGGTATTCGGTATCTGCCTTGGCCACCAGTTACTGGCTCTGGCAAGCGGCGCCAAAACCGTGAAGATGAAGTTTGGTCACCACGGCGGCAACCACCCGGTTAAAGATATCGACCGCGACTGCGTGATGATTACAGCCCAGAACCACGGCTTTGCGGTAGATGAAGAGACGCTGCCTTCAAACCTGCGCGTAACCCATACATCGCTGTTCGATGGCACCTTACAGGGCATCCATCGCACCGATAAGCCAGCGTTTAGCTTCCAGGGCCATCCTGAAGCTAGCCCGGGCCCGCACGATGCCGCGCCGCTGTTCGACCACTTTATCGACTTGATTAAGCACTACCGTTCTACCGCCACTCTTTTTAGCAAGTAAGTATCAGGAGCCATAAAAAATGCCAAAACGTACAGATATTAAAAGCATCCTGATCCTTGGGGCAGGCCCGATTGTCATCGGCCAGGCGTGTGAGTTTGACTACTCCGGTGCGCAGGCGTGTAAAGCGCTGCGCGAAGAGGGTTACCGCGTCATTCTGGTGAACTCTAACCCAGCCACCATCATGACCGACCCGGAAATGGCCGATGCGACCTATATCGAGCCGATTCACTGGGAAGTGGTACGCAAGATCATTGAAAAAGAGCGTCCGGACGCGGTGCTGCCAACCATGGGCGGCCAGACGGCGCTGAACTGCGCGCTGGAGCTGGAACGCCAGGGCGTGCTGGAAGAATTTGGCGTCACCATGATTGGTGCAACGGCCGACGCGATTGATAAAGCAGAAGACCGTCGCCGTTTTGACGTGGCGATGAAAAAAATCGGCCTCGATACCGCGCGCTCCGGCATTGCGCATACCATGGAAGAAGCGCTGGCGGTTGCGGCAGACGTGGGCTATCCGTGCATCATTCGTCCGTCATTCACCATGGGCGGCACCGGCGGCGGCATCGCTTACAACCGTGAAGAGTTTGAAGAGATTTGCGAGCGCGGTCTGGATCTTTCCCCGACCAAAGAGCTGCTGATTGACGAGTCGCTCATCGGCTGGAAAGAGTACGAGATGGAAGTGGTGCGTGATAAAAACGACAACTGCATCATCGTCTGCTCCATCGAAAACTTCGACCCGATGGGCATCCATACCGGTGACTCCATCACCGTCGCGCCTGCCCAGACGCTGACCGACAAAGAATACCAAATCATGCGTAACGCCTCGATGGCGGTGCTGCGTGAAATCGGCGTTGAAACCGGCGGCTCCAACGTGCAGTTCTCGGTGAACCCGAAGACGGGTCGCCTGATCGTTATAGAGATGAACCCGCGCGTGTCCCGTTCCTCCGCGCTGGCCTCTAAAGCAACCGGCTTCCCGATTGCTAAAGTTGCCGCGAAACTGGCGGTGGGTTACACCCTTGACGAGCTGATGAACGATATCACCGGCGGCAAAACGCCAGCCTCCTTCGAACCGTCTATCGACTACGTCGTAACGAAAATTCCTCGCTTTAACTTTGAGAAATTCGTCGGCGCCAATGACCGTCTGACCACGCAGATGAAATCCGTCGGCGAAGTGATGGCGATTGGCCGCACCCAGCAGGAATCCCTGCAAAAAGCGCTGCGCGGCCTGGAAGTGGGCGCCACCGGTCTGGATCCGAAAGTGAATCTGGACGACCCGGAAGCGCTGACCAAAATCCGCCGCGAGCTGAAAGACGCCGGAGCCGAGCGTATCTGGTATGTCGCCGACGCGTTCCGTGCAGGTTTGTCTGTCGATGGCGTCTTCAACCTGACCAATATCGACCGCTGGTTCCTGGTACAGATTGAAGAGCTGGTGCGTCTGGAAGAGAAAGTGGAAGAGTTGGGTATCACCGGTCTGGACTACGACTTCCTGCGTATGCTCAAGCGTAAAGGCTTTGCCGATGCGCGCCTGGCAAAACTGGCTGGCGTCCGCGAATCCGAAATCCGCAAGCTGCGTGAACAATACAAGCTGCACCCGGTTTATAAACGCGTTGATACCTGTGCGGCGGAATTCTCCACCGACACCGCGTACATGTACTCCACCTATGAAGACGAGTGTGAAGCTAACCCGAACAACGACCGTGACAAAATCATGGTGCTGGGCGGCGGGCCGAACCGTATCGGCCAGGGTATTGAGTTTGACTACTGCTGCGTACACGCCTCTCTTGCGCTGCGCGAAGATGGGTATGAAACCATCATGGTGAACTGTAACCCGGAAACCGTTTCTACCGATTACGATACGTCCGACCGCCTGTACTTCGAACCGGTAACCTTCGAAGACGTGCTGGAAATCGTCCGCGTTGAGAAGCCTAAAGGCGTTATCGTGCAGTACGGCGGCCAGACCCCGCTGAAGCTGGCGCGTGAGCTGGAAGCCGCAGGCGTGCCAATCATCGGCACCAGCCCGGATGCGATTGACCGCGCCGAAGACCGCGAGCGTTTCCAGCACGCAGTTGACCGCCTGAAGCTGAAGCAGCCTGCTAACGCTACGGTGACGACTATCGAAATGGCGGTAGAAAAAGCAGCGCAGATTGGTTATCCGCTGGTGGTTCGTCCTTCTTATGTACTTGGCGGCCGCGCGATGGAAATCGTTTATGACGAAGCGGACCTGCGTCGCTATTTCCAGACCGCCGTCAGCGTCTCTAACGACGCGCCGGTACTCCTCGACCGCTTCCTTGACGACGCGGTCGAAGTGGATGTAGACGCTATCTGCGACGGTGAAACCGTGCTGATTGGCGGCATCATGGAGCACATTGAGCAGGCGGGCGTGCACTCCGGCGACTCCGCATGTTCTCTTCCGGCTTATACCCTGAGCCAGGAAATTCAGGACGTGATGCGCCAGCAGGTGCAGAAGCTGGCTTTCGAATTGCAGGTGCGCGGTCTGATGAACGTGCAGTTTGCGGTGAAAGACAACGAAGTTTACCTGATTGAAGTGAACCCGCGCGCCGCGCGTACCGTGCCATTTGTCTCTAAAGCAACCGGCATGGCGCTGGCGAAAGTTGCCGCACGTGTGATGGTTGGGCAAACCCTGGTTCAGCAGGGTATGACCAAAGAAATCATCCCGCCTTACTACTCCGTGAAAGAAGTGGTGCTGCCGTTTAACAAGTTCCCGGGCGTTGACCCGCTGTTAGGGCCAGAAATGCGCTCTACCGGTGAGGTGATGGGCGTTGGCCGCACCTTCGCAGAAGCTTTCTCGAAAGCGATGCTGGGCAGCCAGTCGACCATGCGTAAACCTGGCCGCGCGCTGCTTTCCGTCCGCGAAGGCGATAAAGAGCGCGTGGTGGATCTCGCCGCCAAGCTGCTGAAGCAGGGCTTTGAGCTGGACGCGACCCACGGTACGGCTATCGTGCTGGGCGAAGCGGGCATTAACCCACGCCTGGTGAATAAGGTGCATGAAGGTCGTCCGCACATTCAGGACCGTATCAAGAATGGCGAATACACCTACATTAT
>DALYUA010000156.1:0-7369 GCA_031993245.1 Buttiauxella sp.
TGGCAATTTTTGCGAGCCACTTATTGGTCAGGCCCGCAATTCCGTTTTGCTCGTGCAAAACAACAGGAATGCCAAGCGACCACGCGGCCAGCCCGCCGGGACCGGAAACATAACCTCCCATCCCCAGCACAACGTCCGGACGCCAGGCTTTCATGATCGCCCTGGCCTGCCGCCAGGCATTAAAGATACGCACCGGTGCCAGCAGCAGCGCTTTTAGCCCCTTTCCGCGCAGCCCTGAAATACGAATAAAGTCGATGTCAATGCCGTGCTTCGGAACAAGGTCCGCTTCCATACGATCGGCGGTGCCGAGCCAGCGCACCTGCCAGCCTTCAGCCATCAGATGATGGGCTACCGCAAGCCCCGGGAAAACGTGTCCTCCCGTGCCGCCCGCCATCACCATTAACCGCCGGGATTGATTGCTCATCATACGCTCCGTGTAAACGCCTGGGCTTTCGCCAGACGTGTTTCATAGTCAATACGCAGCAACATCATGATTGCCGTAGACATAATTAACAAACTGGAACCACCGTAACTGATAAGCGGTAACGTCAGGCCCTTCGTCGGCAGCATACCTGCCGCTGCGCCTACGTTAACCAGCGCCTGGAAACTGAACCAGATACCGATTGAACAGGCGAGGAAACCTGCAAAACGCTGATCCAGCTCAAGGGCGCGTTTGCCGATGGACATGGCGCGAAAAGCGACGAAGAATACCATCAATAAAGCCAGTACCACACCGATATATCCCAGTTCTTCGCCAATAATGGAGAAGATAAAGTCAGTGTGCGCTTCCGGCAGATACTCCAGTTTTTGTACGGAATTACCTAAGCCCTGGCCCCATAATTCACCGCGACCAAACGCCATTAGCGATTGCGTAAGCTGATAGCCGCTGCCGAAGGGATCTTCCCATGGATTCCAGAAGGAAGTTACGCGACGAATACGGTAAGGCTCGGCCAGAATCAGCAGCACAACCGCTGAAATACCCATGCCGATAATGGCGATGAACTGCCAGAGCTTCGCCCCCGCGAGGAACAGCATCGCAAGCGTAGTCACAAACAGCACGACGACCGTACCGAGGTCTGGCTGGGCCAGCAAAAGCACGGCCATTACCAGAATCACGCCCATCGGTTTCAGGAAGCCGCGCAGGTTATTACGCACCTCATCAACCTTGCGAACCAGGTAGTTGGCGAGATAGCAGAACAGCGACAGCTTGGTAAACTCAGCTGGCTGAATACGCAGCGGGCCAAAGGCAATCCAGCGCGATGCACCGTTAACTGAACTCCCCACCACCAGCACGATAAGCAGCATCGCTATCGACAGCAGCAGCATCGCCGTACTGTGGCGCTGCCAGAACTCCATAGGCAGACGCAGCGTTATCATCGCCGTTGCAAACGCCAGCACGATATACAGTCCGTCGCGTTTGGCAAACAGGAAGGGATCGTTTGCCAGGCGTTGTCCGACAGGCATCGATGCCGAGGTCACCATGATAAAACCGATGGCGGCAAGGCCCAATGTCAACCATAGCAAGGTACGATCGTAGAGCACCATGCTGTTTGAGTCGGCTTCGCGGGAGCCCATCACCCAGCCTTTCAGCGCCGATGACACCCATGCCAGGATAGCAAATCCTGGCACACGTGGCATACGCAGGCGGGGGAGTGATAAACGCATCAACCTAGCTCCTTCGCAAGACGAGTAAAGAGATCCCCGCGCTGTTCAAAACTTTTGAACTGGTCGAGGCTCGCACAAGCCGGGGACAACAGCACCATATCACCAGGCTTAACACGCGGGGCGATAAGCTCCATCGCTTGCGCCATGGTTTCTGTTTGCTCTGCCGCTTCCGGGCGCAGGGCAGCAAGCCCGGCACCGTCGCGGCCAAAGCAGTACAGGCGAACATTCGGCCCTTGCAGATACTGCGCAAGCGAAGAGAAATCGGCAGCTTTACCGTCCCCGCCCAGCAGCAGATGCAGCGTGCCATCTACGTGCAGGCCGTTAAGCGCGGCTTCGGTGCTGCCGACGTTGGTCGCTTTAGAGTCGTTAATCCAGCGCACGCCGTTGTGTTCCCAGGCCAACTGGAAACGATGCGCCAGGCCGGTGAACGTAGTCAGCGCCTTCAAGCTGCTGGAGCGCGGCAGCTTCACCGCATCGGCCAGAGCAAGCGCGGCAAGGGCATTGGTGTAATTGTGCTGGCCAACCAGCTTCATCTCTTTGGTGCTCAGCACTTTCTCACCCTTCACGCGCAGCCAGGTATCTCCCTGCTGGCGGTTGAGGTGATAGTCACCCACGTCTACGCCAAAGCTCACGCAACGCTCATCCGCACCGCGTACCGGCATGGTCAGAGCGTCGTCCGCATTCACAACGCAGACCGCCGCATTTTCATAGATGCGCAGTTTAGCTGCACGGTACTGCTGCAGACCAAACGGGTACCTGTCCATATGATCTTCTGTAACGTTAAGGATCGTGGCGGCCGCCGCTTTCAGGCTATGCGTGGTTTCCAACTGGAAGCTGGAGAGCTCCAGCACGTACAGTTCGCGATTCGGCTCGAGCAGCATCAGGGCAGGCAGGCCGATGTTGCCGCCCACGCCAACGTTTATGCCAGCGGCTTTCGCCATTTCACCCACAAGGCTGGTCACCGTGCTTTTCCCGTTTGAACCGGTAATCGCCACAATTGGCGCCTGCGCTTCACGGCAGAACAGCTCAATATCGCCGACGATTTCCACGCCATTATCAGCCGCGTTGCTTAACGCAGGTTGCGCCAGCGCGATACCAGGGCTGGCAACAATTAAATCTGCCGCCAGTAGCCAGTTTTCATTCAGGGAGCCGAGATGACGCTCTACCGTTTCCGGCAGTTTATCAAGGCCCGGCGGGGAGATACGGCTGTCCATTACGCGCGGCGTAACGCCACGCGCAAGGAAGAAATCCACGCAGGACAGGCCGGTTAAGCCCAGCCCGATAATGACGACTTTTTTACCCTGATAATCTGCCATGATTAACGCACCTTCAGCGTAGCCAGGCCAATCAGGACCAGCATCAGCGAGATAATCCAGAAGCGCACGATAACGCGCGGTTCCGGCCAGCCTTTCAGTTCATAATGATGATGGATTGGTGCCATGCGGAAAATACGCTGTCCCCGTAGCTTAAAGGAACCCACCTGCAGAATAACGGAAAGCGTTTCGACCACGAACACGCCGCCCATAATCACCAGCAGGAACTCCTGACGCAGCAGAACCGCAATGGTGCCAAGCGCGCCGCCCAAAGCCAGGGAACCAACGTCCCCCATAAAGACCTGAGCCGGATAGGTGTTGAACCACAGGAAGCCTAAGCCCGCCCCGACAATTGCCGTACAGACGATGACCAGCTCGCCCGCGTGGCGCAGATAAGGAATATGCAGATATTCAGCAAATTTGATGTTACCCGTCGCCCAGGCGACCAGCGCAAAACCGCCTGCGACCAGCACGGTAGGCATGATCGCCAGTCCATCCAGCCCGTCGGTCAGGTTCACCGCGTTGCCAGTGCCCACAATCACGAAATAGGCCAACAGAACATAAAACAGACCAAGCTGCGGCATCACGTCCTTAAAGAACGGCACAACCAGCTCGGTGGCCGGCGTCCCTTTTCCGGCGATATACATAGTGAAAGCTACGGCCAGGGCGATAACGGACATCCAGAAATATTTCCAGCGCGCGATAAGCCCTTTAGTATCTTTGCGTACAACTTTGCGATAATCGTCGACAAAGCCTATCGCCCCGTAGCCTACCAGCACGAACAGCACGCACCAGACATACGGGTTTGATGGATAGGCCCACAGCAGCACGGAAATCACAATGGATGTCAGGATCATGATCCCACCCATCGTCGGCGTACCGCGTTTGCTGAAGTGCGACTCCGGCCCGTCGTTACGCACGACCTGACCGAAGGAGAGTTGCTGTAAACGTGCAATCATGCGCGGGCCCATCCATAAAGAGATGAACAGCGCGGTCAGCAGGCTGACGATGGCGCGAAACGTCAGGTATGAGAAGACGTTAAAGCCGGAATAATATTTGACCAAGTGCTCGGCCAGCCAAACTAACATGTTCCTTTCTCCTGTAATGCGCGTACCACCTCTTCCATGGCGGCGCTACGTGAACCTTTCACTAAAATGGTGATAATTGCATGCTCCGCGATTAGCGCATACAGACGCGCTATCACAGCTTTTTTATCGGTAAAATGTTCGCCGACTTCAGAGGCCTGGCTGATAATTTTGCTCAGTACGCCAACGCTTAACACGCAGTCGATACCGGCAGCTTTCGCGGCCTCCCCAACCTGGCGATGGCAGTCCTGCGCTTCAGCGCCAAGCTCGCCCATATCTCCAACAACCATGACCCGGAAACCCGGCATCTCAGAAAGCACCTGAGCGGCGGCCGACATTGAACCCACGTTTGCGTTATAGCTGTCGTCAAGCAGCAGCTGCGTTGGCGCGAGCTGAATCGGATACAGGCGACCCGGCACAGCCTTGAGCTCTGCCAGCCCTGTTCTTACGGCTTCATGCGGCGCACCTACGGCCATTGCCAGCGCGGTTGCAGCCAGTGCGTTCGCAATGTTGTGGCGGCCCGGCAACGGCATAGTTACCTCAACGTCTCCCGTTGGGGTTTGCAGAGTAAATTCCGTACCGTGAGAGGTGATATGCACGTTGGTAGCGGTAAAATCGCTGTTTGCCGTGTCAGGCGAGAAACGCCAGGTTTTGCGTTTGCCGATTACATCCTGCCAGTTCAGCCAGTCGTTATTATCGGCATTTAAAATTGCGATACCGTTAGCAGGCAAACCGGCAAAGATTTCCCCTTTGGCTTTCGCCACGCCGGCAAGCGATCCGAAGCCTTCCAGATGCGCGGCGGCGAGGTTATTGACTAAGGCCGCTTCCGGGCGGGTCAGGCTTACCGTCCAGGCGATCTCGCCCTGATGGTTTGCCCCGAGTTCAATCACGGCGTAATCGTATTCCGGCGTCAGACGCAGCAGCGTCATGGGCACCCCGATGTCATTATTCAGGTTGCCGGCGGTGTAGAGCGTGTTACCGCACTGACGTAGGATCGCAGCGGTCATCTCTTTTACGGAGGTCTTGCCGGATGAGCCAGTCAGCGCAACGACGCGAGTCGGAACCTGTTGACGCACCCAGGCGGCTAGCTGTCCGAAAGCCAGGCGTGTCTCTACAACTACCAGTTGCGGGACATCAAGCGGCAGCTTGCGGCTAACCAGCAGCGCACCAGCACCACCTTTAACAGCCTCTTCCGCGAAGTCATGCGCATCAAAACGTTCGCCTTTAAGCGCGACGAACAGACAGCCAGGCGTTAATTTACGCGTGTCGGTCGTGACATCAACGATATCCGCATCAGCGCCGTGCAGTTGCCCGGCCAGAATTCCGGCGAGTTGGCTCAGTGAAACGCGGATCATGCCACCACTCCCAGCAAGCGAGCGGCGGTCACACGATCTGAATAGTCGAGACGGCGATTGCCAACGATCTGATAATCTTCGTGGCCTTTGCCCGCAACCAGCACAACATCGTTCACTTTAGCCTGCATGATTGCGTTGGTGACGGCTTCGGCACGCCCCGGCACGACATATGCGCGCCCCGCATCCAGCATGCCTGCAAGAATATCGTTCACGATAGCTTTTGGCTCTTCCGTGCGCGGGTTGTCGTCAGTGACTACGACCACGTCAGCATACTGTTCCGCAATAGCACCCATTATCGGGCGTTTGCCTTTGTCGCGGTCGCCGCCGCAGCCAAACACGCACCATAATTTGCCGGTGCAGTGCAGGCGCGCTGCCTGAAGCGCTTTTTCCAGCGCATCTGGCGTGTGGGCGTAATCCACCACAACCGTGGTTTTTCCCGGTGCGGTGAACACTTCCATACGGCCACAAACTGGCTGTAAGCGTTCAGCGCTTTTCAACAGATCCGCCAATTCGTAGCCCAGCGCCAGAAGCGTTGCCAGAGCCAGCAACAGATTGCTGACGTTAAAGGCTCCCATCAGGCGGCTTTCGACTACGCCATCGCCCCAGGAAGAACTGAACTGAATGGTGGCTCCGCCATCGTGATAGTGGACGTTTGTCGCCTTCAGCCAGCGGCCACGACAGCCTGGCTGAAGGTTGTTTTCCATAGACACCGCCACCGCATCCGGCAGACGCGCCAGCCACTTACGGCCCACTTCATCGTCCGCGTTAATGATGGCTTGCCCGGCTTCGTGTTCAGAGAACAGCAGCCATTTGGCGGCTTCGTAGCCAGCCATATCGCCGTGATAATCAAGGTGATCGCGGCTGAGATTAGTAAATACAGAGGCGGCGAATTTCAGTGCCGCCACGCGATGCTGCACCAGGCCATGGGAAGAGACTTCCATCGCCGCAAACGTTGCGCCCTGCTGATGCAGGTTAGCAAGCACTTGCTGTACATCAACGGCCGAGCCGGTGGTGTTCTCGGTTGGGATAACCTGACTGAGCAAACCGTTGCCCACGGTTCCCATTACCGCACTGGTTTCACCCAGTAGCTGCGCCCATTGCGCAAGCAGCTGCGTGGTTGTGGTTTTGCCGTTGGTGCCGGTCACGCCAACCAGATGCAGCGCGCCGGAAGGTTCGTGATAAAAACGCCCCGCGAGCGCGGAGAGTCGTTGATGCAGCTGGCTGAGGTAAATCACCGGCACACCGTGCATTTCACGGATTTCGCCATCGCTTGCTTCGCCCTGCGCCTCTGCAACGACGGCCGCTACGCCTTGCGCAATTGCCTGCGGGATATATCGACGCCCGTCCGCCTGATGACCGACCACCGCCACAAAAAGGTCGCCCGAAGCCGCCACGCGGCTATCGAGTGTCATCTCTCGCAGTGCTCTCTCCGGGGCCAATGGCACCCACGGAGCGAGAAGGTCGCGCAAATTACGATCTGCCACCTGATCCCTCTTTCTGATTAATTACAAATTCGCTTTTTTCACCGGTTGCCAGCGCGTCTGGTTCGATATTCATGGTGCGTAACACGCCGCCCATGATGGCCCCGAACACAGGTGCGGATACGGCACCACCGTAATATTTACCCGCCTGCGGATCGTTAATCACCACCACCAGCGCAAAGCGCGGATTACTGGCTGGCGCGACACCCGCAGTGTAAGCAATGTATTTGTTGATGTATTTCCCGTCCGGACCGACTTTTTTCGCCGTACCGGTTTTAATCGCAATGCGGTAGCCTTTGATGGCCGCTTTCACGCCCCCGCCGCCTGGCAGGGCCACGCTTTCCATCATATGAACGACGGTGCGAACGGTAGATTCCGGGAAGATACGCTCGCCGGGCACCGGCGGGTCAACTTTGGTTATCGACAGCGGACGGTAAACCCCGTAGCTGCCAATGGTTGCGTAGACTCGC
>DALYUA010000157.1:0-7340 GCA_031993245.1 Buttiauxella sp.
GCCTGTACTTCGTAAGATAAAATAGTTTTACTGGTATTAACCGAAGACAATACCTCACCGGTACTGACGTCAACCACGCGCAGGTTAACGGCAATCTGGTCGAGCTGGTATTGTGTTTCTCCGCCAATACCGAAGTAACGCGCCCCGACGCCGCCTGATTTCACATTGCTTTCATAGCCAATAATGGAACCTTCAATCATGACGTTTGCCGCCACTAACGATTGCAGAGCCTGACGGTTATTTGCCGCAACGGTGCCGTTTTCCTGGGCTGCGCGGATTATTTTGCGCTCGTTGAGCAGGTTTTGTAACCCCTGACGTTCCAGCGGTATAAACCAGCGTGAATCTTTTAACGCCGTAACCAGCATAGCGGTGGCGCTTTGCGGTACGGCCGTTGAAAAGTTACTCGCCGGATAAGGCTTAAACTGACCTGTTTCATCCTGGATGTTATATACCGAGACAAACAGTTTTCCCGCAGCTTCCGGTAAATGCGTTAAATCACGATAGCTTTGGGCCCGAGGCATTAATGTTGGTTTAGCGGCTTCTTTAGGTGGTGCGGTTAAACAACCACTTAATAAACACACTGCTACGATAAGAAGAAAGCGCTGCATGATGTTTATCCTTAAATACCTTTTGAATGTTTAAGCCCACTAGAAATCAGTAGAATTGTTTTGTAAGCCCGCGACCTGGATTGTTGAGGTTTTTCCAGTTTTGCGGTCGGTGATGTTCATCGTTAGCTGCCCGTCAGCGTTGGCAATATCAACGATAAAGTCATTGGTCACCAGGCGCCCTGGTTTTCCGGTATTGATATTGGTGAGCAAACCACCCAGCAGTTGCGACTGAATCGTTTGCGTAAAGTTATCCAGCGCGGAAGGCGTTTCGATGCCAAAATCGTCGCTATAGCTTGGGTCCTTATAAGAGTTTTGGGCCTGAGCTTCATTAAGTAAGAAAGGACCGTTGTTTGGGTTTCCCCCAAAGTTCGGGTTAGTGAACTGAAAAGTCATATTTCCGCCCCATGCCAGAGGTGTAAAAACCAGCAGGGAAACAACCGCATGAGCTATACGCATGACAGCCTCCTAGAATTCATCGTGGCTTAAATCGCCGGTGCCTAATAAGGCCTTATCAACCTGCCGACGTTTAATCGCCTCATCTGTTTGAGCCAGTGCAATATCGACGTTGCGGTCGAAGTCGCGTTTAATGGGGAATAAAAAAGTTTGGAAAACAACGTCCTGTTCGACGGTAATGGTTATCCAGCTTCCCCAACGGGCACTGGGTCGCTCATTTATAGTCAGATTTCCGGTAAAATTGCTTTCCCACTTGTCACTGAAGGCGCGATAAAAGTCGTGGCCCACGGAAGAAACGGTGCGATCCGTCAACAATCCGGGAACTTCTACTTCTACGGCGCGAGCACCCCCGGAAGCGCACAGTAATACTGTCGCCAGCAGTAAAGCAGGTTGTAATTTCATTGCCTCAACGCCTGAGATTATCGTTTGCCCAGGAAACCGCCTGAGTGCGGTTTTTAACGGCTATCTTCTTGAACAGGTTATAGAGATGGGTTTTTACCGTATTCTCACTAATAAATAGCGACTGAGCGATTTCCATATTGGAAGCGCCAATACGCAGTTTATTAAGAATTTCCTTTTCACGATGCGTCAACAGCGAAGATTCAACGTTGTTGAAGCGATAGTTTCCTGAGTGATTAATAAGGTAGCTGGCTAATTTTTGCGAGAAATAACATTCACCGTCCATCACGCCGCGAATGCCTTCGACGACCCGCGGCTCCTCCTCTGAGGTATAAAATACGCCATTAATGTGAGGCCAATTCTCAATGTCACGGAATTGATACTCTTCAGGCGTGTTGAGGAGAAGTAATTTTATGCTGCTGTGTTTGCGGCTTAAGCTTGCCTGCCAGTAATTAATAAGCTTTTTATCCGCCTCGACCATATCGAATAACACCAGAACATTCCCTGCAATCTCATCGAGAGAGCGTTGAATGTTATGAAGTTTTCCATTTACAGACAGTGACGACTTTAAATGTTGTAATAAAGCCGAAGCCTGTAGCGAAGGTTTTGTGATCAACAACAATGTATGACCATGTAAAGTATGGACTTCATTAAACATGATGAAACTCCACCCGGTTTTTATGCACTATCAGCTGAATTAACAGAAAGTTAATTCACCAGAGGTACTGATTAGTGCTGCACTGCTGTGTGTGAAATAATAAAACACAGTCAAACTCGCACGTTGATACGGCTGACATTGTGTTAAATAAAATGGTTACTGCTGAATTCAATCTAGCGGGAAGTAATCTTAAAGCAAGTGTTAAAGATGTTACATAATGTAACTGAAGATATTAAAACATTTCATTGTGAAAATTTTACTATTTAGAATTGATGCTAAAGTTGTACAGTTTTATTAATTTGCATCGTTTTTAAAAATCATACAATTTAATTTATCTATTTGTTTTTTAAGTCTTTTATTGCTTTATATGATCATTTGAAAGTTTTTAACATATGTAAGTATCCACGCTTGCTGGTAAGCATTTCCCCTCGTTTAAGAAAACGCGTCGTGGTGACAACCTTCTTGGTTAATTTGCTAAAAACCTCGCAAAAATTGTGCCGCCAGCCTTTCGGGATAGTTTAACAGATAGTCAATCTGCTGATTGTTAGTGGTTAATTAAATCTTCTTCTGGAAAACATCCTGTTAGCGTTACGTTTTTTTAACCAACTCATACTTTGGGGTGAATATAAATATAAAAATACACCGTGCGGGTGAGATATTTTAAATGTGTCGAAGGACATACTCAGTTCCGTAACGCAGCAATAACTTTTCATTGTTTGCGTTAACAACGTAATATTTTGGCATATTTACCTGGCAGCATCCAGGTCCAGGATGACAACATGAAAAACACATCGTTATTTATGGTGTTAGCATTGCTGGGTGCGCCTGGTTATGTAATAGCAGCAGGTCCCGACCTTGCCGCTTCAGAGTATAACTTTGCAATTAATGAATTAAGCAAAGCATCTTTTAATCAGGCAGCCATTATTGGTCAGCACGGTGTTAGTAATAGTGCCGATGTCGATCAAAGAGGGACCCGGCAACTAGCGGCCGTCTCGCAGTACGGAGGCAACAACCGCGCAAACGTCGATCAATCAGGGAGTTATAATCTTGCTTATATTTCGCAGACGGGCAGTTCGAACGATGCGGATATTAAGCAGACCGATTCTGGTAATGCCGCTTTAATTATCCAGAAAGGTTCCGGTAATAAAGCCAGCATTATCCAGAACGGTACGCAAAAAACAGCAGTTGTAGTGCAGAAACAGTCACAAATGGCGGTTCGTATTATCCAAAGATAATACACTAACTATTTGGGCTAATATTCTCAATCCGATGGGGGTTTACCATGAATTTATTCAAAGTGGCAGCATTAGCAGCGGTAGTTATTTCCGGTAGCGCTTTGGCCGGTCATTTCCCTGTGCACAATAGCCAGGGTGATGAAACCCTGAGCATTTATCAGGAAGGCGTGAATAACGTTGCGCTTGCCGATCAGGGTTCGTCTCCTGACGCTACCATTGATATCAAATCATATGGTTACAATAACTATGTGAAATCAAACCAGTCTGGCGCTTCTGATTCAGATACCTTTGTTGTTCAGTCGCAGGGTGGTAAAAACACCGCGATTACTAACCAAACGGCTGATAATTCAACACTCTCTGTTACTCAGGTTGGCTGGGGTAACTACGCGAATGCTTACCAGCACTAGCTGAGAATCTGCACTATATAGAAACAGGGCCCTGGCCCTGTTTTTTTATTGGGAGATTATAAATGCATACTTTAATTTTACTGGCGGCGTTCTCCAGTCAGCTTATTTTTGACACCCACCAGCAGGGCAATATTTATACTATTGAGCCTGTCGCCACGCTGTCCAGCGATTGTCAATGTTCAATGAAACTCACAGCCACGCGCTCCGGTAAGTCCGGACAGAGCACCAGCAACCAGCGCTCCACCGTCTCTATAAAGGCAAACCAACCGATAAAATTAGCCAGACTAAAGCTAAATATCGATCCCGGAGACAAGGTCATCCTCACCGTAACCCTGACTAACGGAAAAGATATTCATCTGGAAAAAGAATGGGTTCCACCCGGCAGAATATGATGTTAAATGTTTTGTTTTATTTTTGTAAAAAATTTGTTGTGGTTATTTCGTCTGTACACCTATGTTTAGTTTAAGTTGTGACGCTATCTGTCGATAACTTTCATTACAGAACGTATTTGAGGGGTACAGATCGTGATAAAACCTGTTTTTAAGAAGTTTCTCTGTACTGCGGTGTTGGCGGCATTCTCCTCTCTGGCTCAGGCTGGCGCAGATGGAGGAGTGATTCACTTTACGGGGGCGATTGTCGAAGGGGGATGCGGTATCACGCCACAGGGCCAGAAGGTAGAATTTTCCTGCTATAAACAAGGAAAAGCCACACTCTCCACCGTTGCGTTAGACCAGTTAGCCAACGGCTCTATACAGAGCGACAGCCTGATACACACGGATATTCAGTACCTCAATCCGCAGCGTAGTCTGGCTATCGTGACCGTCGCTTATCAATAAATAACCTGGTCTGGTCAACACGCCAGGCCATGAGTTTTTCCGCATACTGATTTATTTCATCGCAGGTTTTGTTACTATTCTGCGCCGTCGCTAATTTCCGCGGCGCAAAAAATATTCTCTAAGAAAAATCCAGCCGGATTAAGAGTTATTCCATAGCCCGTGACAACGTAAAAGATAAATCTGCGGGCTGCAGCAGATGAATGATGGTAGCGAGAATGAAGTTAGCCTTTAACCTTGTCGACTGGCAGGCCAGCGCCCCCGGCTTATCTGATGCCGCGCAGTGGCAGGCCTGGAGCAAAGTATCTCCGGTAATCGATGCGACGGCCGCAATCGCCCGCGGCGCACATTTGCCCATGATGACCGCGCGCCGCCTGGCGTCGGGCAGCCGCCTTGCGGTAGACAGCGCGCTGGCCGTGCTGGAACGCAGCCGGGCTGACGCGCTGGTATTCGCCAGCCGTCATGGCGAGCTGGAACGCAACTTTAAGATCCTGAGCGCCCTGGCTGAACAGCAAACCGTCTCGCCCACAGATTTTGCCATGTCGGTACACAATTCAGCGGTCGGCAATACCACCATTGCTGCGAAAGCACCTCTGGTTTCATCCTCTGTGTCCGCCGGTCGGGATACCTTCGCTCAGGCGCTGGTTGAGGTAGCCGCTTTTCATCATGCAGGTTACCAGCGGGTGCTGATGGTGGATTTTGACGGTGCCATTCCCGATTTTTATCACGCCTGGCTGGCAAATGAGCACGAAACTTTCCCGTTCGCCGTAGCGCTGCTGCTGGAGGCGGGCTCGCAACTACAGGCCGAAAGCGCTCCCGCCGCGCACCGTGATGCAACGGCGCTACCGCAAAGCCTCGCTTTTTTACATGGCTGGCTGAGTGAAGCGTCTGCATTCGCGTTCGGTGGTGAAAGGCTGTTGTGGCAGTGGAGCCGCGGGTGATGTGGCGCAAGGCCCTGCAACGCCTCAACTGGTACTGGCGAGTCGTCATGACCGGCTGGCTGTTTATTCTTTTTGGCAGCGGCGGCCTTGCGCTGTCGCTGCTGTGGTTTAATTTACTGCTGTTTACCGTACCCAATCAAAATAAGCGTCGTGCTCTTGCCCGTCGCAGTATTGCCGCCAGTTTTCGGTTATTTTTGCGCATCGGGCGTTTTCTGGGCGTTTTTGATTACCGGTTCAGCGGGGCAGAAAACCTGCGCAGTGATAAAGGCTGTCTGATCGTTGCGAATCATCCTACGCTGCTGGATTATGTTTTTATTGCTTCGCAGGCACCCGAAATTGGCTGCCTGGTCAAAGCAAGCCTGGTAAAGAACCCCTGTTTCAAAGGGGTTATTCGCGCGGCAGATTATTTAATTAACAGCCAGGGCGAAACGTTATTGCCGGAAAGCCAGCATCGTTTATCGGCGGGGGAGACAATACTTATTTTCCCGGAAGGTACGCGTACGCGCCCCGGAGAACCGCTGGCGATCCAGCGTGGGGCCGCGCAAATAGCCGTTCGCAGCGGCTGTCCCCTGCGGCTGGTGCATATTCATTGCGACCAGCGCTATCTCGATAAGCAAAGCCGCTGGTATCAGATCCCGGCGCGCAAACCGATGATTAGGGTCTCTGTACAGCAGCGCATAGAGAGCCAGGATTTTGTAACAGCACAGGACGATACCCCGGCGCTTGCGGCGCGTCGCCTGAGCCATTATTTACGTCAGGAATTAGTGCCTGACCTTCGTTAAGACCCGGATGCAAATATGGACTCTCTAAAAAACGATATTAAACAACTTATTATCGACACGCTGAACCTTGAAGAGATAAGCGTGGACGATATTGACAGCGAGGCGCCCTTGTTTGGCAACGATGGGCTGGGGCTTGACTCCATTGATGCACTTGAGCTGGGTTTAAGCGTAAAAAAACGTTATGGCGTGGCGTTATCCGCTGAGAACGAAACCATGCGTCAGCATTTTTACTCTGTGGCAACGCTGGCCGCTTTTATTGCCAGCCTTAATCCGGCGCACGGCGCCTGAATAATGACAAGAACGAGCAAGTTATGAATAAAGATGATATTTATCAGGAAGTGACCGGGCTGCTGGTTAAATTGTTTGACCTCGACGCAGAACTTATCACGCCTGAATCCCGCCTCTATGAAGATTTAGATCTCGACAGCATTGATGCTGTCGACATGGTCGTTCATCTGCAAAAACGCACCGGCAAGAAAATCAAACCTGAAGATTTTAAAGCAGTCCGCACCGTGCAGGATGTTGTCGAGGCGGTAGAACGGCTGCAGCAAGGTTCCTGAGGCGCGTGCGGGCCGCAAGCATGCTGAATATCGCTGGAGGGCTGGCCGTCATTGGCTGGCCTTTTGCCGTGTGGCTGGCGCTGAGCTATCCGCATTTGCATATACTGCTGCCTTTGCTGGCGCTCTGTTTCGTGCTGCGTCTTGCTGCGCTGCGCGGCAAAACAGGAGCCCTGAGCCATGCGGCGCAGGCCCTGGCTGTAACAGGAATTATCCTCACGCTTGTGAGCGTCTGGCTACGTGAGGCGCGGCTTCTCCTGTGGTATCCCCTGGTGGTAAACAGCGTCATGCTTGTGCTGTTTGGTGGCTCGCTGTTCAGCCGCATGCCGTTAATTGAACGCCTTGCACGCTGGCGCGAAGGTGAGCTTTCTCCGGCGGCGGTTCGCTATACGCGCCGCGTGACGCAGCTCTGGTGCGGGTTCTTTATCGTTAACGGTGCCGTTTCTTTGTGGAGCTGCCTGCACGGC
>DALYUA010000158.1:0-7292 GCA_031993245.1 Buttiauxella sp.
TAAAGACGACGCTGAACTAAAAGCGGCTTTCGATAAAGCGCTTGCTGAAATGCGCAAAGATGGCACTTACGACAAGTTTGCTAAGAAGTACTTCGACTTTAATGTTTACGGCGAATAAGTTTTTCCCGTAGTCTGTGGCCCGGTTATGCATATATTGTTAACCGGGCTGGATAAAAATGCAGTGCGAAACCTTGTTGGCTGCGCGTTTTTATTGCATTTTATTCATCTTAATTAGCCAGAACACGGCATTAGCGCTAAAAAGACAGTCTATCGAGGATAATTATGAAAAAGTTGGTGTTGTCCCTTTCTCTGGTGCTGGCATTCTCCAGCGTTTCCACAGCATTCGCCGCCATTCCCAAAAATGTCCGTATTGGTACGGATCCGACCTATGCCCCGTTTGAATCGAAAAACGCCCAAGGCGAATTAGTCGGTTTTGATATCGATCTGGCTAAAGAACTCTGCAAACGCATCGAAAGCAACTGTACCTTCGTTGAGAACCCGCTTGATGCGCTGATCCCTTCCCTGAAAGCGAAAAAAATCGACGTCATCATGTCTTCGCTTTCAATTACTGAAAAACGCCAGCAGGAGATCGCCTTTACCGACAAGCTGTACGCGGCTGATTCTCGTCTGGTGGTAGCCAAAGGTTCCCCAATTCAGCCAACGCTGGAGTCGCTGAAGGGTAAACGCGTAGGCGTGCTGCAGGGCACTACCCAGGAAACTTACGGCAACATTCACTGGGCGCCGAAAGGCATCGAGATTGTCTCTTATCAGGGCCAGGACTCCATCTACGCTGACCTGACGGCGGGCCGTATCGATGCAGCATTCCAGGATGAAGTGGCGGCCAGCGAAGGCTTCCTTAAACAGCCAATCGGCAAAGATTACCAGTTTGGCGGCCCTTCCATTAAAGACAATAAGCTGTTTGGCGTAGGTACCGGCATGGGGCTGCGTAAAGACGATACCGAACTGCGAGAAGCGCTGAACAAAGCCTTTGCCGAAATGCGCAAAGACGGCACCTACGAGAAACTGGCGAAGAAGTACTTCGATTTTGATGTTTACGGTGGTTAACAGTGTCGTAGGGTGGATAAGCGTAAGCGCCATCCACCATTGATACAAATTGTGGCGGGTGGCGCACGCAATGCTTACTCGCCCTCATGCTTAGCTGAATTTGTGCAGACACTGACGACAGGATACGCACCATGTTGTATGGCTTTTCTGAAGTGATATTTAAAGGGGCGCTCGTCACGCTGGAACTGGCGCTAAGCTCCGTTATCCTCTCTGTGGTGATTGGTCTTGCCGGTGCGGGTGCTAAATTATCAAAAAATCGCCCGCTGGCGATGCTGTTTGAAGGCTATACCACGCTTATTCGTGGCGTGCCGGACCTGGTGCTGATGCTGCTGATTTTCTATGGCCTGCAAATGCTGCTCAACAGCGTTACCGATGCCTTAGGCATGGCGCAGTTTGATATCGACCCTATGGTGGCCGGTATTATTACGCTTGGTTTTATCTACGGCGCTTATTTTACCGAAACCTTCCGCGGGGCTTTTCTCGCCGTGCCGCAGGGGCATATCGAAGCTGCAACGGCCTTCGGCTTTACCGCATCGCAAACCTTCCGCCGCATACTCTTCCCCGCTATGATGCGCTACGCCTTGCCCGGCATCGGCAACAACTGGCAGGTCATTCTGAAAGCGACGGCGCTGGTCTCGTTATTAGGGCTGGAAGACGTGGTGAAGGCGACGCAGCTGGCCGGGAAAACGACCTGGCAGCCGTTCTATTTTGCGATTGTCGCCGGGATCATTTATCTGGTATTTACCACCCTTTCTAACGGTGTGCTGCTCTGGCTTGAACGCCGCTACTCTGTAGGCGTGAAGAGGGCCGAGCTATGATCGAGATAATTCAGGAATACTGGAAATCCCTGCTGTGGACGGATGGTTACCGCTTCACCGGCGTGGCTATCACGCTGTGGCTGCTGATTTCGTCCGTTGTGATGGGCGGGATTCTGGCGCTGTTCCTCGCTATCGGGCGCGTCTCAAGCAATAAATTTATCGCTTTCCCGATCTGGTTATTTACTTATATTTTCCGCGGTACGCCGCTGTATGTGCAGCTGCTGGTATTTTATTCCGGTATGTATACGCTGGAAGTGGTGAAGGGTACCGTGCTGCTAAACGAGTTTTTCCGCAGCGGGCTGAACTGCACGGTTCTGGCGCTGACCCTTAACACCTGCGCCTATACGACGGAGATTTTTGCCGGTGCCATCCGTTCGGTTCCGCATGGCGAAATTGAAGCCGCGCGGGCATACGGCTTTTCACGCGTGAAGATGTATCGCTGCATTATTTTGCCATCGGCACTGCGTATCGCGCTGCCCGCGTACAGCAACGAGGTGATTTTAATGCTGCACTCCACCGCGCTGGCGTTTACCGCCACCGTGCCGGATCTGCTGAAAATCGCCCGTGATATTAACTCCGCAACCTACCAGCCGTTTACCGCCTTCGGTATTGCTGCGGTATTGTATCTGATTATCTCTTACGTGCTGATAAGCCTGTTCCGCCGTGCGGAAAAACGCTTTATGCAGCATGTTAAACCCAGCTCTTCGCACTGAGTGATTTCCATGGCTGAAAATAAATTAAACGTTACTGATTTGCACAAACGCTACGGCGAACATGAAGTGCTCAAAGGGGTTTCTCTGCAGGCCAACGCAGGCGATGTTATCAGCATCATCGGTTCGTCCGGCTCGGGGAAAAGCACATTTTTGCGCTGCATTAACTTCCTCGAAAAACCGAGCGCAGGCACCATCGCGGTAAGCAACCAGAACATCAATCTGGTGCGTGACAAAGACGGTCAGCTAAAAGTTGCGGATAAAAACCAGCTGCGCCTGCTGCGCACCCGGTTAACCATGGTGTTCCAGCACTTTAACCTGTGGAGCCACATGACGGTGCTGGAGAACGTGATGGAGGCGCCGATTCAGGTGCTGGGTCTGAGCAAGCAGGAAGCCAAAGAGCGCGCGATTAAATACCTCGCAAAAGTGGGGATTGACGAGCGCCAGCAGGCGAAATATCCGGTGCATCTTTCCGGCGGCCAGCAGCAGCGCGTTTCAATAGCTCGCGCGCTGGCGATGGAACCTGAGGTTTTGTTGTTCGATGAGCCAACCTCCGCGCTGGACCCGGAGCTTGTGGGCGAAGTGCTGCGCATCATGCAGCAACTGGCGGAAGAGGGGAAAACCATGGTCGTCGTGACGCACGAAATGGACTTTGCCCGTCATGTTTCCAGCCACGTGATCTTCCTGCATCAGGGGCGCATCGAGGAAGAGGGCGCCCCAGACGAACTGTTCGGCAATCCGAAAAGCGCGCGTTTGCAGCAGTTTTTGTCCGGGTCGTTGAAGTAAGGGATGCGGGCAGAAAATCTGCCCGTTCCGGTTGTTCCCACGACCCTTATGCCTGCTGGCGCTTTTCCTGGCTGATGGTTCTCAGGCGAACGATATCAAACACGGGCAAACCATACAGAAAGCTTGCGGATCTAACATCGCTTTTACGATCGGGTCGCGAGTGTTCATGATGAGGGAAAAATGCCAAATCGGGATGGTCAGGCGCTGAATCGGCCCGGTAGACCGCTTTCTTATCATCCGGGCTGAATAGCATATAGCTGTAATCCATCAGAGTATTCAGCCTCAGAAGCCAGTGCCAGCCTTCACTTAAACGAATCTCAAGTAGCCATCCGCGTTTGCGTTTTTCGCATCGTCCAGGTTCACCTTCCAGCTCATCTGCAACGTGCTGATGAATATCAGCGATCATTTCGTCCGGAATCGCCTCCCATCTTTGGGTAAGAGGCAGGTTCATGGAGATATTAAAAATCCCCAGCAGAAACGTCAGGACGTTCGGAGCTTCATTCGCCAATTGCAGGTGATGCTGACAAACCGGTAACTGTACCAGGGTAGAGGCGGCTGACGAAATGCCTATGGTCGTATTGGCATAGCCGATAGAGGGGGCATTGCAGGCTATACACCCCACTTCGCCTGAGAAGATAACGCTCTTTTTAACGCTGGTATTATCCATTCTTCCCTGCGCCAGCGCGGTCTGTTGCTGTGTTTTCGTTTCCGTCCAGTCATGCCAGCGGCGATATACTTCCCTTGACGAAGGCGTATCCAGCATTTGATACAAGTCTGATTCTGTCGCAATACTTTTCCAGGTACGACCGTTGTTGCCGCGCAGTACAAAGTGAGGGTGCTTAAAACGATAGGTCCTGAAGCATCCGCAGTGCGATGTCGCTTCGTAGACCAGCACGCCTTCCTGACGATCTCTGAGCCAGTAACGGGCGTTTGCTTCATCAAACAGCATTTGCCAGAGCGCTTCGCTGCTGCAAACGCATTCCACGATGAAAGGGAGGCGACGCGGGTAAAAATCGAAGTTGCGAAATGCAAGCGCCGCTACGCATAAATCTACCGTGGTGGCGCTTCTTTCATCGGGAGTACAGTTTTGAAAAATTTCGTCAACGTTAAATAAACGGAAATCAGAGCAATTATTCATTCAGTTATCGCACCACATCTTCCAGCGCCTCTTCCAGATCGAAATACCGGAAGCCAAATCCGGACTCCTCAAGCCGCTTAGGCAGCGCTCGCTGCCCGCCCAGCACCAGAACCGCAGATTCGCCCATCAACAGCCTCACCGCTGTCGCAGGGGCACGGATAAAGGCCGGGCGATTCAGTACGTGACCAAGAGCATGGGAGAACTGCTCGTTGCGTACGGGATAGGGCGAAACCATATTGAACGGGCCGCGCAGATCGTTGTTCAGCAGCCAGAGAATACCGTTGACCATATCATCAACGTGGATCCACGCGAGATATTGGCGGCCAGATCCCACCGGGCCGCCAAGTCCTGCACGAAAAACCGGCAGCAGTTTTGCCAGAATACCGCCTTTTGGCGCCAGCACAGCGCCGGTGCGCAGCAGGCAAACGCGGGTATTTTCGCTTTGCGCGCCGCAGGCAATTTGCTCCCAGCGCGCGCAAAGTTTATGGGTAAATTCGTTGTGCGGCGGCTCATCTTCGGCGACCACCACTTCTCCCAGGTCGCCGTAGTAACCGGTGGCAGAGCCGGAGATCAGAACGGAAGGCGGCGTCTGGCTTGCCTTGATCATTTCTACCAGGCGATCGGTAATCTGCCAGCGGCTCTGGCACAGGCGCTGTTTCTGCGTTTCCGACCAGCGTTTATCGGCAATGGATTCGCCCGCCAGGTTAATTACAGCGTCAAAACCGTCGAGATTTGCATGGTTGTTAAGCCCTTTCCACAGCGTGACGCGGGGGTCGAGCCTGGTCCGGGCTTTGTCCGGATCCCTTGTAACCACGGTAACGCTGTGTCCGGTTTCCAGCAATCGCGGAACCAGATGACTGCCAATAAGCCCGGTACCGCCGGTAATCAGTATCTGCATGCGCCTCTCCTGTCGGGTGCGCCTACCTCCGCCAGCTCATGGTCATTGATACCGAGTCGGCATAGCGCAGCGCGTGAAGTTTATCGATCTCTACTTCAGCATACGACACCCACGGATGGTCACATGCGATATCGAGCACATCCTGAGTTAATTTTTCCAGCAGAGAGAAACGGTTATTCTCCACTAACTGAATGATGTTCTTGGTGATGGTGCGGTAGTTAAGCGCATCGTTGATGTCTTCACTGGCGCGGGCCCGGTCGGCGGGATAATGAATCGCGACGTTGACGACGATATCCTGACGGTTGGTAATCTCTTCTTCTTTAATGCCGATAAAAGTGCGCAGGCGGAGATTTTTAATGCGGATAATAGCGTCTGGCTGAGGGGATGACATTGCAGGTTTCCTCCGTGTGTAGTTTCCCGCCACAGATTACACCACAGCGGGAAGATTTAGACACGCAGGCTTAGAGGATTTCCGCCTGTTGGTAAGCTCGTTCCGTTGCCGGACGCGAACGGATTCGTTCAAACCAGTTTTTTACCGCGGGATAGGTAGCCAGATTGATGCGCTGACGTTCGTGGGAGACTGTCCACGGATAAGTGGCGATATCAGCGATGCTGTATTCCTGCCCGCCCAGCCACGGCGTTTTTTCCAGCTGTCTGTTGAGCACGCCATACAAACGCTGGGTTTCTACCTGATAGCGCTCGATGGCATAGGGGACGGTTTGTGGCGCAAAATGGTTGAAGTGGTGATTCTGCCCCAGCATCGGGCCAAACCCGCCGACCTGCCAGAAGAGCCATTGCAGGGTATGGGTGCGCTCGCGGAGATCTTTGCTGAGCAGCAAATTCGTTTTCTCAGCCAGATAAAGCAAAATCGCCCCGGATTCAAAAATGCTTAACGGGCCGCTGCCGTCGGCGGGCAGGTTGTCGACTATCGCCGGGATTTTATTGTTCGGCGCGATGGCGAGGAATTCCGGCCTGAACTGATCCCCTTTGCCAATATCAATGCGATGAAGGTTGTAATCCAGCCCCGCTTCTTCCAGAAACAGCGTAATTTTGTGGCCATTTGGCGTTGGTGCGTAGAAGAGATCGATCATGGTCAAACTCCGTAATATCATTTTTCGGCAAGCCTTTGCAGTATAGGCTTTATGGGGTGAGGCGGGTGACCAAAGTTGAAGTTTGCTCAGGTGACAGCTACGGTTTTTCGCTATATGTTCAGAAGTCGGAAGCGATGATAACGAGGATAATAATGAGCCAGCCTGCGATAACGCTTTGGTCCGATGCCAACTATTTCAGCCCCTACGTGCTGTCGGTCTACGTTGCCCTGAATGAGAAGGGGCTTAATTTCACCTTACAAACCGTCGATCTCGAGGCCGGGCAAAATTTGCAGCCCGGCTGGAAGGGCTACGATCTTACGCGCCGGGTGCCGGTGCTGGCGGTGGATGATTTTCTCCTCAGTGAATCCTCAGCCATTGATGAATATCTGGAAGAGCGCTTCGCACCGCCAACCTGGGAGCGCATCTATCCTCTCGACATTGAAAAGCGTGCGCGTGCGCGCCAGATTCAGGCCTGGCTGCGCAGCGATCTGATGCCGATCCGCGAAGAGCGCCCGACGGATGTCGTTTTTGGCGGCGCGAAAAAGCCAGCCCTTAGCGATGCGGGACAGAAGGCCGCCGGGAAGCTTATTACGATGGTTGAAGCTCTGCTGCCTGACGGCCAGCAGAACCTGTTTGGCGAGTGGTGTATCGCCGATACGGATCTTGCCCTGATGCTGAACCGGCTGACTCTCAACGGAGACGACGTGCCCGAACGCCTGCAGGAGTATGCGGCGTTCCAGTGGCAGCGCGCTTCCGTGCAGCGCTTTATAGCCCGTTCAGCGAAAC
>DALYUA010000159.1:0-7290 GCA_031993245.1 Buttiauxella sp.
GCCGCGGTGGTAGGCATTCCTCACAATATTAAAGGCCAGGCGATTTATGCTTACGTCACGCTGAATCACGGCGAAGAGCCGACGCCAGAGCTGTATGCCGAAGTGCGTAACTGGGTGCGAAAAGAGATTGGCCCGCTTGCCACGCCGGATATCCTGCACTGGACCGACTCGCTGCCGAAAACCCGCTCCGGCAAGATTATGCGTCGCATTCTACGCAAAATCGCCGCCGGGGATACCAGCAACTTTGGCGATACCTCTACGCTTGCCGATCCGGGCGTAGTCGAAAAACTGCTGGAAGAAAAACAAGCGCTTACAATGCCGTCATAACCGTTCTCGACTCTGTTTACCCCTCTCCTTCCGGAGAGGGAACTATAAAAACCACAACCTTACCTCTGGAGATTCTGTGATGAATGAACTCATTTATCAACGGATAGAAGACAGCGCGCATTTCAGGGAGCTGGTGGAAAAACGGCAACGTTTTGCCATTATCTTATCGATAATCATGCTGGTGATTTACGTTGGCTTTATTATGCTGATTGCTTTTGCGCCAGGCTGGCTGGGTACGCCTTTACATGCGGGCACCAGCGTCACGCGTGGCATACCGATAGGCATTGGCGTAATCGTTATTTCCTTTGTGCTTACCGCCGTTTACGTCTGGCGGGCCAACGGCGAATTTGACCGGCTGACCCACGCCATGCTGCGCGAGGTAAACGCATCATGAAACGTCTTCCGATCGCACTTACTGCTCTCCTGCTTGCCTTGCCCGCCACGGTGCTGGCCGCCGACGCCATTACCGGCGATGTGCAACGCCAGCCAACCAACTGGCAAGCGATAATCATGTTCGTCATCTTCGTTGCCCTGACGCTGTACATCACCTACTGGGCTTCGAAACGCACCCGTTCACGTAGCGATTACTACACCGCTGGCGGCAACATTACCGGCTTCCAGAACGGGCTGGCGATTTCGGGCGACTTTATGTCGGCGGCTTCATTCCTGGGTATTTCCGCGCTGGTTTACACCTCAGGGTATGACGGTCTGATTTATTCGCTCGGCTTCCTGGTAGGCTGGCCAATCATCCTGTTCCTGATTGCCGAACGCCTGCGCAATCTCGGCCGCTATACTTTTGCGGACGTCGCCTCTTACCGTCTGAAACAAGGGCCGATTCGTATTCTGTCCGCCTGCGGCTCGTTAGTGGTTGTGGCGCTGTACCTTATCGCGCAGATGGTGGGCGCAGGTAAACTCATCGAGCTGCTGTTCGGCCTGAACTATCACGTCGCGGTGGTGCTGGTCGGCGTGCTGATGGTGATGTACGTGCTGTTTGGCGGCATGCTCGCCACCACCTGGGTGCAAATCATCAAAGCCGTGCTGCTGCTGTTCGGCGCAAGCTTCATGGCCTTTATGGTGATGAAACATGTCGGCTTTAGCTTCAGCAACCTGTTCAGCGAAGCCATGGCGGTTCACCCGAAAGGTGCGGCCATTATGAGCCCTGGCGGACTGGTGAAAGACCCGATATCAGCCCTGTCGCTCGGCCTGGGCCTGATGTTTGGTACCGCAGGTTTACCGCATATCCTGATGCGCTTCTTTACGGTCAGCGACGCTCGCGAAGCCCGTAAGAGCGTGCTCTACGCCACCGGTTTTATGGGTTATTTCTATATCCTGACCTTTATCATCGGCTTTGGCGCCATCATGCTGGTTGGCGCTAACCCAGCGTTTAAAGATGCGGCCGGCGCGCTGATTGGCGGTAACAACATGGCGGCGGTTCACCTCGCTAACGCCGTGGGCGGCAACCTGTTCCTTGGCTTTATCTCCGCCGTCGCCTTCGCCACGATTCTGGCGGTGGTCGCAGGCCTGACGCTGGCTGGAGCTTCTGCGGTTTCGCACGACTTGTACGCCAACGTGTTCCGTAAAGGGGCAACCGAGCGCGATGAGATCCGCGTATCGAAAATTACCGTATTGATTCTGGGCGTGGTGGCTATCGGGCTGGGTATTCTGTTTGAGAAACAGAATATCGCCTTTATGGTTGGCCTGGCGTTCTCCATCGCGGCAAGCTGTAACTTCCCGATTATTCTGCTGTCGATGTACTGGTCGAAACTGACCACCCGCGGCGCGATGATCGGCGGCTGGCTTGGCCTGCTGACGGCGGTGATACTGATGATCCTCGGCCCGACGGTCTGGGTGCAGGTGCTGGGTCACGCAACGGCTGTCTTCCCATACGAGTACCCGGCGCTGTTCTCTATTCTGGTGGCGTTCGTGGGTATCTGGGTATTCTCAATCACCGATAACAGCCCGGAAGGCAATCTCGAACGCGAGAAATTCCGTGCCCAGTTTATCCGTTCCCAGACCGGGATCGGCATCGAACAGAGCAGTCGCGCTCACTAAGCTCTACTCTTCCCGGCTCGCCCGAGCCGGGAGTTTCCTTAGAACATCACCCAGCCAGCACCGTCACAATCCCGGAAAGCATCATCACCAGACTGGCAACGACGCCTTCCTGCGGGCCGAGTTCATACGACCGGGGCGTGGTAATAGAGCATACGACAAGGCTGCGCTGAAGCTCATCCGAAAGCGTAAACAGGCGTGCAACTCCAGAAAAATATAGAGCAGCATTATAAAAGGCCCGCAGCGTTAGAAATAATGGGCATCACACCTATGGTGACTCGGCATCATAGGCGTATTCATACGCCGGAGAGTCGCTTTTTTGTACCCCGTTGAGCACCGCACCGCCCAATTTAACATCGCATTTTTTGAAGCGATTGATTGCCGCCTGCAACTCCTTCTCGCTGGTTATTTGATAACGAACAACCATCAGCGATAGCCCGACATGCTGGGCGGCAACCAGTGCATCGGAAATTGCCAGCACAGGGGGCGTGTCGACTATCACGTAGTCATACTGCTGTTGCGCCCACGCTAAAAGCTCAGCTAAATATTTGCTCGTTAGCAATTCTGAAGACTGATAACCCGTCGCACCGCGGGAAATAAAATCCAGGCCCGGCTTTGCCGAGGTTTGTATGCATTCCAGCGCCGTTTTTCTGCCGCGCAGAAGATCGCTTAGCCCGTTTGTTTCGCTAAGATCCAATAGCTGATGTAAATAACCCCGCCGCATATCAGCATCAATCAGCAAAACGCGTTTTCCGGCGTCGACCATTACCGAGGCGAGATTAGCGCTGATAAACGTCTTCCCCACTTCCGGGGCGGTGCCGGAGATAAGAATACTGTTTCTCTTCATCTGCTTAAGGGCGATAAAAATACCAATGCGTAAGCTTCTCAGCGCCTCAACGGCAAGATCTTCCGGGTAATCCTGTGCCAGCCACACCTGTTTTTTTTGCGCCTGATGAGTGGCTTTATGCCTGGACGTCTGACGTATTTGTTTACTGAATGGAACAGAAGCGAAGACGTTAACACCGTGGCTTTCAATATCGCTGATGCTTCCCACCTTTTTACGGAAAACATACAGCATCAGACAAATACCGCTCGATAAGACAAACCCCACCAGCATACCCAAAATGACAGCCAGCAGCTTTTTACTGCCTTCAGGCCGGGGATTGGCAAGCGCCTCGTCAATGATACGTATCTTCGCCACGGTGCTGGCTTTAGTAATGCCGAGCGCCTGCTGTTTGGTTAACAGCTGCATGTAAATTTCCTGCCCGGATTCAATCTCACGCTTGATGCTAACCAGCTCCTGCTGTTTTTCCGGCATGGCAGAAATAAGCTTAGCCAGCACCGCCTTATCCTGATTAAGCACGCTTTCTTTTTTCAGCAGGGCACGGTATAGAGGGTGATTTTTGGTATACAGCTTGAGCAGTTCTACCTTCGTTAACTGCAGTTCATTTAGCTGAGCTTGCAGCGTAACGGAGGAATCCAGCACGGCCTTCGCCTCCAGAGATAGATCGACGGAGCCATTTTGTTTTTTAAAATCATTAAGCTGAATATCGGCTTTATTCAGCTTCTCCTGGATGCCCGGCAGCAGGCTGTTCACAAAGTCGAGGCTTTTTGAGGCTTCCTCAGCCATGCGCTGGCGATTATCTTCGATAAAAACGGCGCTTATATCGTTAAGAATACTGATATTTTCTTGCTTGTCAGGACCGGTAAGCGAAACGTTGAGCAGCCCGCTACCCTTACTGGATTCTGCAACGTTAAGGCGTTTGAGCAGCGATTCTATAACCAAAAACTTCGAGCGGCTGACCAGAGAAAACTGCGTTCCGGCTGGCGCAGCGATTTGTTGTACATTGAGAACAAAACCATTTCTATTAAGCGTTTGGTTTACTTTACCCGGCATCACGCCAACGTTTTCCACCTCCAGCTGATAGCTTTCAGGAGAAAGAACGGTCAGCGTCAGCGGAAGATCTTCCCATGCAGGAGGCACGCTGAAGCTGGCAACAGACATCCTGCTGGCAGGCTTTGAGGACAACGCAGCCAGCAGCGGGCCCACAACAGGAAAACGTACTTCCTGAACCTCAAGCTGTAGCCCAAGCCGATCGATAGTCTGAGACAGAACCCGCCGGGATCTGAGGATACCTATTTCCGTTTCTGCCGATATTTCCCCCTCGCCCAGCGAATCCAACACTTTGCTCATCAGCTGGTTTCGCGGCTTTTTTTCGAGCTGAATTAATACGCTGGCGCTGTAGATTGGCGTTTTTAGCGAGGTAAAGAGCAAGGCAAGCAGCGCCGCCAACACGGTGCCGAGGAGGATTTTGTATTTATTAGCATAAAGAAAGGATAGAAGCTGGACGAGATCGATTTCTTCCTCCACGCGGTTTATTTCGACAGGCAAATTTCTCTCCATTTTCATAAGCTTTCCCCACTCCCTTTTAGGCCTATAAGGCGTGCTTCCATGTGTCTACCGATTCAGTTATCAGCTGGTAAACAACCCGATAGTATTCGTTACTTTTTTTGTAGGGATCGGGAATATCCGGGCTTCCCAGCCAGTAGCTCAACAATCGAGATTTGCCGCTAATCTGAGGAAAGCGAGCGTTGATCAGGGCAAGCTGCTCGCTATCCATTACCAGGATAAGGTCGTGGTCGTAACCCATCGACAAAGTAAATTTTTGCGAATAATGATTGCGCAAGTTCACCCCATTCTCTTCCGCCAGTGAAATCATGGTGCTGTCTGCCGGTTGGCCGGGGATGGCTATTAAGCCTGCTGAACGCACCCTCAGAAGCGGGAGTAAAAGGGCCAGCTGCCGCTCGGCAACGGGCGATCGGCAAATATTCCCCATACAGACGACCAGCACGGAGTGAATCATTTAATTATTCCAGCTGTTAATAAGTCGCACGCTTTCAGTAATATCTTTCACGCCGCTGATGGTTGGAATGAGCTGGCCGATGACGCGGTTCCAGCGAGCCACAGGCGCGGTGGTGACATAGACAATGTCATAAGGCTCCAGCTGAAAAGCGGTCCCCATCACCAGAGACATCGCATCGGAAGCGTCCAACTGATAGATATTGGCAATTTTGTTTCCAGACTCAGGTCTGGGGATCGCGCGAATAACAAAAATTCCCGTAGCATCGGAAGTAGCCTGATTGATCCCGTCCGCCCGGCTAAGGGCTTCGGTGAGCGTCATACCATTGCTGTCCATCTTCAGCATGGTCTGTTTATTCACTTCGCCCATCACAAAGACTTTCAGCTCATCATTACGCGGAACATACAAAATATCCCCGGCGTGCAGCAGCCGATTTTGCGTAAGATCGCCCGATTTTAATAATGCCTTCAGGGAAATAATCTCTTTTTTACCCGCATGGCTTAATACCGCATTGTCCCAGTCAGCAAACTCGGTCAGACCATTAGCCTGGTTAAGCGCGTCGATAATCGTCAGGGGAACGTTGGTAATAGCCTGCTGTCCGGCGTTTACCACCTCTCCGGAAATATAGGCCTTTTGCGAGCGAAAAGCGGCGATGCTCACATCTATCTGTGGCGATTCAATCCACGGAGAAAGTTTCTTAGTAAGCATTTCTCGCACGTCCTCTAAGGATCTACCCGCAACTTTTATTTTCCCGACGTAGGGATAAAAAATGGTGCCATCTGCCTGAACCCAGTTTCCCGTATCGCTGGCGCTACGATACTGCCCTGCCGGCGTTGTCAGCTCTGGATGATCCCAGACGGTAACCATCAGAACGTCGCCGACCCCAATTCTGTAATGATATTTTTGCAATAGTTCATCAAGCGCCGGATGACTTCTGGCATTGGTTTTTGCTGTTAATAAAGAGGATACAAGCGCAGGCGAAATGCTATAAATATTTACCACATCATTTATATCAGTGATATTTTCCTGTGCATTTATTATGGACCCCTTAGAAATACTTAAATGCATCCCAGGAATAACCGTACAGCCTGAGATAAAAAGCAGAAACGATAAGCAAGATATTTTTATTAACATAAGGATTTTAATCATCCATGATTTTAAAAATAAGAAAAATGCCACAAACTGAAAGTATTGCAAAAGCACCAATCTTTGCAGGCCAGGTCGTATTTAATTTATTTATATGGTTTCACATAGTATGTAAAAAAATCATGCTGTCAACCGCGCAAGCAAAAAATCAGAAGTGCAATACGGCCAATGTCCTGATTATATATTTACAGCGACAAACAAAGACGCATTAATGGCCGTCGAAAATAATCTGACGGTGGCAGATAAAATCAATTAAAATATTTGTATTCGTCTTTGATGAGAAACGTTATGGATATCAGAACGCTGCGTTATTTTGTTGAAGTTGTCCGCCAGCAAAGTTTTACTCGCGCAGCGGAGAAGTTGTTTGTCACCCAGCCGACTATCAGCAAAATGTTGCGCAACCTCGAAGATGAACTGGGTTGTACGCTACTGATCCGCAATGGCCGCAAGCTGCTGCTTACCGATACGGGCGAAGTTGTTTATCAGCGAGGCCTGGCAATTCTGGCTGAATTTCGCCAGCTGGAAGCGGAGTTAGGCGATATCAACCACCTTAGCAAAGGCGTGCTGCGCCTGGGCATACCTCCGATGGTGGGTATGCTGATGACCGGGCCAATCAGCCTGTATCGCCAGCGCTATCCTGGCATAGAGCTGAAAATTTCTGAGGCTGGCAGCCTGACGGTGCAGCAGGCCGTAATAAATGGCGAGCTGGATTTGGCCGTGACGGCGCTTCCCGTAGAAGACGAAAGCATCTTTTCAACGCGGCCTTTGTTTCGCCATCCGCTGTGCGTTCTGGTGCCTCGCTCAGGCCCGTGGATGTCGCGTACAAGCATCACGCCTGGCGAACTTGCGGCCCATCCGCTGCTTATCTATAACGAAGATTTTGCGCTTAGCCGCCAGTTAATACAGC
>DALYUA010000160.1:0-7254 GCA_031993245.1 Buttiauxella sp.
CCTGGTGGGATTTGGCCGCCGCAATATGGACATCGCCAGCGATGAGCTGACCGCCGATGTGATTTACCAGATTGGCGCGCTGCAAGGACTGGCCCGTGCGGCGGGAACCCAGGTGCGCTACGTAAAACCTCATGGCGCGCTTTACAACACAATTGCTTATAACGAACGCCAGGCATCAGCAGTCATCGACGGCATTCTGGCGGTTGATCCTCAGCTACCGCTGGTGGGGCTGGCGGGATCGCCGGTATTGGCGCTTGCGCAGCAAAAGGGGCTGAAAACCATTGCTGAAGCTTTTGCCGACCGCGCCTATCACGCCGACGGCACCCTGGTTTCCCGCCGTGAAGCTGGCTCCGTACTGCACGATGCGCAGCAGGTGGCGGAACGTATGCTGCAGCTGATTACCGACGGAGGATTGAAATCCGTCGAAGGAAAATTCACTCCGATTCAGGCGGAATCTATTTGCGTACACGGCGACAGCCCGGGCGCGATTGCCATGGCGAGCCAGATTCGCACGCTGCTTGAAGCTCAGGGTATCGCTGTCCGTTCTTTTATTTCTCAGGCGTAAGGAGCAGCGATGACTAAGTTAATGAAAGCCAGCCAGCAGGCGATTGCTGCCGCCCGCGAGGCTCGCCTTGCTATCCGTACCGGTTTTGATAAACCAACTGCGGGAATGGCGCCGGGCATGACCCAGGCGAATATGATTTGTCTGCCGCGTGAATGGGCTTTTGACTTTCTTCTCTATGCACAACGCAATCCGCAAAGCTGCCCGGTGCTGGATGTTATTGAAGCTGGCGGCCACGAAACCGTGCTGGCGGAAGGCGCAGATTTGCGTACCGATATTCCGCGCTACCGTGTCTGGGAGCACGGCAAGCTGGCAGATGAAATTACCGATGCCCGCACGCTCTGGCAGCAGCATCCTGACCTGGTCACTTTCTTAATCGGCTGCAGCTTTACCTTTGAAACGCCGCTGCGTGAAGCGGGCATTGACGTGCGCCATATTACCGATGGTTGCAACGTGCCGATGTATAAAACTAACCGTCTCTGCCGCCCTGCCGGTCGCCTTGAGGGGGAGCTGGTTGTTTCTATGCGCCCGATCCCGGCAGACAGGGTGGCGGATGCGGTGATGATTAGCGGACGTTTTCCGGCGGTGCATGGCGCGCCGGTTCACGTTGGTGAACCGTATCTGCTGGGCATCAGCGATATTTCACGTCCTGACTTCGGCGACCCGGTGCGCATTGAACCGGGTGAGATCCCGGTATTCTGGGCTTGTGGCGTTACGCCGCAGGCGGCAGTAATGAAATCCGGCGTGCCTTTTGCCATCAGCCATGCGCCGGGCCATATGTTTATTACCGATGTGCCGGATGCTGCCTGGCAGGGAGCGTGAGGTGAGATTTTTAGCCGTAAACCTAAGCAGTTTTCTGGTAGAGCTGGGCTCGCTGGACGACACGCTGGCGCTTTTTGATTCGCTTAGTACCTCTGCGGAACAGGGAATAGAAGAGATAATTCCGGCGGCTCGCACGCTGCTGATCCGCTTTCAGCCCGCGCAAACCAGCATGACGCTGCTAGCTGAACAGATAGCCCGTCGTCCTTTGACGCAGCGAAGTCAACGCAGCGGCCAGCAGGTGACGATCCCGGTGCATTACAACGGCGAAGATCTTCCAGTCGTCGCAGAATTAATGGGGATCGACGTTCAGGAGGCAATCCGCCGCCATCAGGAATCAATATGGAACGTGGCGTTCACCGGTTTTGCGCCTGGCTTTGCCTATATGGTTTCTGACAACGGAGGCTGGCAGATCCCACGCCGCAGCACGCCGCGCACCCGAATCCCGGCAGGTTCTGTAGCGCTTGCCGGAGAGTTCAGCGGTATTTATCCGCAGGCCAGCCCCGGCGGCTGGCAGCTTATCGGCCAGACCGACCTGCAAATGTGGGACCTGGCCCGTGAGCAGCCCGCGCTGTTGCTGCCGGGTGCTCAGGTGCAGTTTGTTAATGCTGCGGCAGGAGCGAAAACTATCTCGCTGCCTGCCCGTACCAGTCCACAAGCTCAACCGGTTGCAGAAGGCGTGACGTTGAGCGTGCTTGCCACCGGTCTGCAAACGCTGTGGCAGGATGATGGACGGGTAGGGAAAGCGGCGATGGGCCTGTCAGAGTCAGGCGCAATGGACAAAATCGCATTGCACGCCGCGAACCGTATTGTTGGTAACCCCGTGAACTCGCCCTGTCTGGAAACCCTCGGAGGCTTCCGCGCCCGGGCTAACGGCGACGTGGTGATTAGCATTACCGGCGCTCTGTGTCCGATAATTCTGCAAACTTCTGCTGGCGAGCGATATGCAGTGGAAAGCTATCGCCCGCTGAATTTAGCCGCCGGGGATGAAATTCACCTCGGCACGCCGACGCGCGGTCTACGAAGTTATGTGGCCGTGCGAAGCGGGTTTGTGGTCCGGCAAAGCCTTGGCAGCGCAGCTCATGACAGCCTGGCGCAGGTTGGCCCGGAGCCTCTTTGCACAAGTGACATTTTGCTGACCGGCGCACATCAGCGCTGCAACGCCGTGCTGCTCGATGAATTACCCGTTACCACGCTCCCCGCCATAGGTGAAACCGTAACGCTGGATATTATCCCTGGCCCACGTACGGACTGGTTTACCGAAGAAGCTATCGAACAACTGACCGCCCAGCCCTGGCTGGTGACCCCGCAGTCCAACCGCATTGGCCTGCGCCTGGCCGGGGAGCAGCCGCTGGAACGCAGCCGGCAGCAGGAACTGCCGAGTGAAGGCACCTGCAGCGGATCGATTCAGGTTCCCGCAAGCGGTCAACCGGTGCTGTTTCTGCACGATCATCCCTTAACCGGTGGTTATCCGGTGATCGCCGCCGTTGCTGAATATCATCTTGCTTTGGCCGGGCAAATCCCGCCGGGCGCCTCGATCCGCTTTAACGTCATCCAACCTTTTATGGAATTAACAGGGAGTACAGCCAGTGACCACCGCGCAGCATAAAGTCCTGATTGCCAACCGCGGCGAGATCGCCGTTCGTATTATTCGCGCTTGCAGGGATTATGGCGCGCAGGCCGTGGCGGTGTACGCTGACCCGGATGCCGACGCGCTGCACGTGCGAATGGCCGACGAAGCCTGGGCGCTGCCCGGTACAAGCTCTACGGAAACCTATTTAAATATCGATGCGCTGGTGGAGATCGCCCGCCGCAGCGGCGCGACAATGGTGCATCCTGGCTATGGTTTCCTGTCTGAACGCGCAGAGTTTGCCCGTGCGGTACAGGCCGCGGGGCTTATCTGGATTGGGCCGCAGCCGGAAACTATCGAAAAGCTCGGTGACAAAGTACAGGCGCGTAAAATTGCTATGGAAGTTGGCGCGCCGCTGGTAAAAGGCACGGCCGACCCGGTTAAATGTGCGAGAGAAGTGCTGGATTTTGCCAGCACGCACGGTTTGCCGGTCGCCATTAAAGCCGCCTTCGGCGGCGGTGGACGCGGCCTGAAGGTGGCCTGGAAACTTGAGGAAGTGGAGGAGCTTTATCACTCCGCTACGCGCGAGGCGCTGAGCGCGTTTGGCCGCGCTGAATGCTACGTGGAGCAATATCTCGACCGTCCGCGTCATATAGAAGCGCAGGTTATTGCCGACAAACATGGCAATGTGGTGGTGCTCGGCACGCGTGATTGCTCCCTTCAGCGCCGTAACCAGAAGCTGGTGGAAGAAGCTCCGGCTCCGTTTATCACCGAATCCCAGCGTGAAAAAATCCACACGGCGGCGTGCGATATCTGCGCTCACGCGGGCTATGTCGGCGCGGGAACCGTGGAGTTTTTACTGAGCCGCGACGGCACGCTGTCGTTCCTTGAGGTTAACACGCGGCTGCAGGTGGAACATCCGGTAACCGAAGAGACGACAGGCCTTGATATCGTGGTGGAACAATTACGTATCGCTGAAGGTTTGCCGCTCAGCATTAAGGAAACGCCGGTTCCGCGCGGCCATTCGTTTGAATTTCGTATTAACGCCGAAGATGCCGGTAAAGGTTATTTGCCTACGCCTGGCAACATCACGGTCTTTCGCGCTCCGGGCGGCCCGGGTATTCGCCTGGACAGCGGCGTTGATGCAGGCTCAACCGTTCCCGGCAGCTATGACTCGCTGATGGCAAAATTGATCGTCACCGGCAGCACGCGCAAACAGGCTATCGCCCGCGCTCGCCGCGCCCTGCGTGAATTCGAAATTGACGGCGTTGCATCTGTGCTCCCGTTCCATCGGGCAGTGATGGACGACGCCGATTTCACGGCAGAGTTCGCCGTTCATACTCGCTGGATCGAAACCGATTTCGCCGGGCGCATTGAATTCGCGCCTCGCCAGGTGCCGAAGCCGGACGAAGCCTTAACCCGCAGTTGGATTGAACTGGATGGACGCCGGGTTCAGCTCGGCCTGCCGGCCCGTCTGTTTAGTGGCGTTGCGCTGTCTGAGCCGGATAAAACTGCGTCGATAACCAGCGAACCCGCTAACGAAGCCGCAATAGAAGCGCCGATCTCCGGCGTGCTTCACAGCTGGCTTGCAGAAGAGGGCAAAGCCGTCCGACAGGGTGAAGTAATAGCGGTAATGGAAGCGATGAAAATGGAAGTTCAGGTTGTGGCGCACCGCAGCGGGCAGCTTAAACGCCAGGCGGAAACGGGTAATACATTTGAGGCCGGAAACCTGCTGGGAGAGATAGGTTAACTTTAACAGGCGAGTTTATCTGAGGCTGGAGAATCACCTGGTCGTTGGGCTGCCGGGGGCACGGAACGGATGCTGGCGGAGTTTAAACCCGCCTTAATTATCAATTCGCTTCAGTTATCTCAAACGACTGGTTCGATGGCCAGGTAAAGCGAGTTAGGAAAAATGCATTGCAAGTAAAATAATAAGAATAGTGATTGAGGCAACAACTACCAGCACCAGCGGGTGGCTCGCGAGCCAGTTATTCCAGCGAGCTTCCTGATTGCTGACAGACTGCTTATGACGCTCATAAGACTCATCGAAAAGGTCCATAAAATCTCCTGAAAATTTTTTTGCGGGCTGGCGTGCATGAGTATGAGGAATCACGTCTGATGTCCGGACATTACTTAATTCAATCAACATATGAAGCTCGCAGAGCTTCATGCTATTAGTCGAAATACTCAAGCTGTGTCCCGGAAAACATCCGGTAATTCCCTACCACATCAAATCATCAGGTACGACAAAATCGGCATACGGGTCGTCTTCGTCTTTTGCTTCCTGACTGAGCTCGCAGTTTAATACAATGCTGCTCGCATCACGCTGGGCGATTTTATCGGCTACGCTCGCGGGTATAATTGCATATTCGCCGTCAGCGTTATTATCCGTAACCAGACGAGCAATTGCCAGACGACCATTGATTAACTGAGATTGAGTGGTCTTATCCACATATATTTTTTTAATGAGATTATTATCTGTGAAGTTATAGCCGATATCGCCCTTTGAAATAACGATCCGGTTCATTTCGATTAGCTGTTTTACCTGGGCTTTATATTCTTTAGATAACGCGGCCTGCTTTTGTTGTTCGCTGAGCTGTTTATCACGTTCAATCTGCGCCTTTTTATTGGCTTCCACCGCTTCTCTCGCCTCACGAGCCTGAACGCGTGACTTCTTGGCTGTTTTTTGCACCTTAGCCATTTTTTTACTGCTGACTAATCCAGCTTTAAGCATCTGCTCTTGTAGTGTGAGTTTTGTCATGATCTTTTCTGAGGCCAGTTGAATAGTAGAGGGGATTATACCTTTAACGTCCGGGACTGTGCCAGATTGTGAGAGCCGGGCTTGTGGGGTTTTCAGAAGAGAAAATGAAGAGATGGTGTCCCCTGCAGGAATCGAACCTGCAACTAGCCCTTAGGAGGGGCTCGTTATATCCATTTAACTAAGGAGACAAGCGGGCGTAGTATACCCGCTTTTCACGTCACGTTAAGAGGTCAACAGGCTGTTTGCCTGAAACGTGACCAGTCAGGCATCACGTTTCGCCTCTTTTTCCGTTTTTCCATCCTTAACTTCTCTTCGGCGTTTCTCTTGCGCTTTTGATTTGGTTTTTTTCTTGTTGCTCATATCATTACGAATCTGCGCATGGCTTATCAACGCGAAGATAAAGGTGCCGCCGCAGATGTTACCTGCAAGCGTTGGCAGAGCAAACGGCCAGAAGAAGTCGCTCCAGGGGATAGTGCCGTTAAACACCAGATAGAGAACCTCGACGGATCCCACCACGATGTGGGCTAAATCACCAAGCCCGACCAGCCAGGTCATGATGATAATGACCACAATTTTAGCCGAGCCTGCAGCCGGGAACATCCAGACCATGGTGGCGATGATCCAGCCGGAGATAATCGCGTTGGCAAACATTTCTCCCGGCGTGTTTTTCATCACCTCCATCCCGATTTTGACGAACGCATCTCGCGTTTGCTCATCAAAAATAGGCATAAATTCAAAAGCGTAAGCCGCAAGGCCTGTGCCAATCAGGTTGCCGAGCAGCACCATCCCCCACAGCCGTATCAGCAGCAGAAAGTTAATGCCGGTGGGCTTTTGCATCACGGGCAAAACGGCGGTGACGGTGTTTTCGGTAAAGAGCTGCTGACGAGCCATAATCACGATGATAAACCCGAAGGTATAACCGAGATTTTCCAGCAGGAAGCTTCCCGGTACGCCATCAAGGTGGACGTGAAACACACCTTTTGCCAGTAGCGAAGCGCCCATTGACAGGCCAGCAGCAATAGCTGACCACAGCAGCGCCATGGCGTCGCGTTCAAGTTCCTTCTCCCCGTCCTGACGAATATGTTCGTGGATAGCCATCGCTTTGGACGGCAGGTTTTCCTCGTCGACATCAATGTTCTCGCCGCTCGAGTTTTCCTCGCTTTCCACCTCCAGTTCGTCGCTGGATTTATCGATTTTATCTTCCTTTAACTGATCCATTTTTCGCCGCACTCCGCACTTTTGCCATTCTGTTAAGCGTAGCGGTTTTTATCCGCTTGCTCCGGCTTATGGGACAATTCGCCCGAAGTTTGATCTGGCAGGGGTGTATTACCTCCTTTTGAGTACTCCCGGGCGTTATGCCTGACCTGGAGCGGCCTGGATGATGTGGTATTATTTCAGCCCCTAAGAAAAGTAGTGATTTTTTCCATGCTTGATGCCATCAAATTGACCTGCACCCGTGACGAGCGAACGCTATTTAACGCCCTGTCGTTTTCCGTTTCGGCGGGGGAGATGGTTCAGGTGGCAGGTCAAAACGGTGCGGGA
>DALYUA010000161.1:0-7227 GCA_031993245.1 Buttiauxella sp.
CAATTTTTTCATATTATTCCTGCTCTTGTGTAATAAACCCATGTTGTATCAGTGAAAAATATACATGCGGAATGTTACGAGCTACAACTCCCTGGATCTAATAGCGCTTACCGTTCTCCTGTCGGGCGCTAAACCGTGCGGCATTATCGTCTAGACTTAAGGTTCAGGAAGCTAAAGGAGAACGTTATGTCGAAACTTGATTCAAACGAACATCGAAGCAAAGAGGGCGAGGTCAGCAAAGGTCTGCCGGAGGCAGCGCCTGAAGCCGGTAACGCTCACGAAGAAGACGATCGTTCGATCAGGGATGAGCCTAAGAAACACGGAGAAATACCTCGCACCCGAGACGACAGCGAGGATGATACGAAGGATCCGTACAAGGACCCGGGTAAATAGAGGCTAAAAAATCAGCCAGTCAATTTAAATTAACTGGCTGATTTATCTGGGTTAATTATGAGAGTCGCTGGTCTGCTTCTGGAAAAGTTCCCGGAACACAGGATAGATATCGTCCTGGTCGCGGATGTGTTGCATAGCGAAGTTATCGAAGGTTGCCTGCAGGTCTTCATATTCGCGCCATAGCGTCTGGTGCGCGCGGCGGGTGATTTCGATATAGCTGTAATAGCGCACCACCGGCAACAGTTTTTTTGCCAGCAGTTCATGGCACAGCGGCGAGTCATCTGCCCAGTTGTCGCCATCCGAAGCCTGCGCGGCGTAGATGTTCCACTGCGTTGGGTCATACCTTTCTTTCACAACTTCATCCATCAACTTCAATGCGCTCGACACAATAGTGCCGCCGGTTTCCTGTGAATAGAAGAACTCGTGCTCATCCACTTCCTTCGCCTGCGTGTGATGACGGATATAAACCACTTCCACGTTTTTATAGGTTCTGCTCAGGAATAAATAGAGCAGGATATAAAAGCGCTTTGCCATGTCCTTGGTGGCCTGGTCCATAGAGCCGGAGACATCCATCAGACAGAACATGACGGCCTGGCTTGAAGGCTCGGCGCGTTTTTCGTAGTTTTTGTAGCGCAAATCGAACGTATCGATAAAAGGTACGCGGGCGATTTTCTCGCGTAGCTCAGCTATCTCTTTGCGCAGACGTTCTTCTTCCAGCAGCTGCGCAGGTTCGCTTTTGCTGACGGTTTCCAGGCTGTCTTCCAGCTCATGCAGCTGACGACGTTTCCCGGCGGTCATTGCCGTGCGTCGCGCCAGCGAGTTTTGCAGTGAACGCACCACGGCGATATTCGCCGGCACGCCGTTAGAGGTATAACCCGCACGATGCGTTTTAAACTCGTTGAGCTGCCGATGCTGGTTTTTCTGCAGATTGGGCAATGCAAGGTCTTCAAACAGCAGGTCGAGGTATTCATCTTTTGAGATCTGGAAGACAAATTCGTCCTGACCTTCACCATCCGGGCTTGCCTGACCCTGCCCGCCGCCTGATCCACCGCCGCCGCCCTGAGGGCGTTCGATGCGGTCGTTCTGCACAAAATGATCGTTTCCGGGATGCACGCGATGGCGCAGACCGCCACGCCCCTGATGAAACATCGGTTCGCTGATATCTTCACCTGGAATTGAGACGGACTCACCGCTGTCCACGTCGGTTACCGAACGCTTGTTGATGGCCCCGGAAATCGACTGTTTGATTTGTGCTTTATAACGGCGCAAAAAACGCTGGCGGTTGACCGCGCTCTTGTTTTTGCCGTTCAGTCGCCTGTCAATAAAATAGGCCATATTTCCCCCAAACTTCTTTGCCAACTGCGCAGGGGTGCCACGGTTGTGGCACCTGTTTCTGACTCAGACGTTATGAAGATTTGCGTACCCGCAGATACCATTCGCACAGCAGACGGACCTGTTTGCGGGTATAGCCTTTCTCCATCATACGATCGACAAAGTCATCGTGTTTCTTCTGCTCGTCGGTCGAGGTTTTGGCATTGAACGAGATAACGGGCAGCAGCTCTTCGGTATTGGAGAACATTTTCTTCTCAATAACCGTGCGCAGCTTCTCGTAGCTGGTCCAGTTAGGATTACGACCGTTATTGTTGGCGCGGGCACGCAGCACAAAGTTGACGATTTCATTACGGAAATCTTTCGGGTTGCTGATGCCTGCCGGTTTTTCAATTTTTTCCAGCTCCGCATTCAGGGATTCACGGTCGAAGAGCTGGCCGGTATCCGGGTCGCGGTATTCCTGATCCTGAATCCAGAAGTCAGCGTAGGTGACATAACGGTCGAAAATGTTCTGTCCATATTCTGAGTAGGATTCAAGGTAAGCCGTCTGGATCTCTTTGCCGATGAATTCAGCATATTTCGGGATCAGGTAGCCTTTCAGGTGCTCCAGATATTTTTCTGCCAGATCCTGAGGGAACTGCTCGCGTTCGATCTGTTGCTCCAGCACGTAGAAGAGGTGTACCGGGTTGGCCGCGACTTCTACATGGTCGAAGTTAAACACGCGTGAGAGGATTTTGAACGCAAAGCGCGTTGATAGTCCGTTCATGCCTTCATCCACACCGGCGTAGTCGCGATATTCCTGATAGGACTTCGCTTTCGGGTCGGTATCTTTCAGGCTTTCGCCGTCGTACACCCGCATTTTGGAGTAGATGCTGGAGTTTTCCGGCTCTTTCAGGCGCGAAAGAATGGAGAAACGCGAGAGCGTTTCGAGCGTGCCCGGAGCGCAAGGTGCGTGGGAGAGTTCACTGTGGTTAAGCAGCTTCTCGTAGATTTTCATCTCTTCGGAGATGCGCAGGCAATAAGGCACCTTGACGATGTAAACGCGGTCGAGGAATGCCTCATTGTTTTTGTTATTACGGAAGGTTACCCACTCAGATTCGTTGGAGTGTGCCAGAATAATGCCGTTAAACGGCAGGGCGGAGATGCCTTCGGTGCCGTTATAGTTCCCTTCCTGGGTTGCGGTCAGCAACGGGTGAAGCACTTTAATCGGCGCTTTAAACATTTCCACGAATTCCATGATGCCCTGGTTGGCGCGGCACAGCGCGCCGGAGTAGCCATAGGCATCAGGATCGTTTTGCGCATGGTTTTCCAGCTTGCGGATATCCACTTTACCGACCAGAGCCGAGATGTCCTGATTGTTCTCATCCCCCGGTTCGGTTTTGGCGATAGCAATCTGCGCCAGAATCGACGGCCAGACTTTTACCACGCGGAATTTGGTGATATCGCCGCCAAATTCATGCAGGCGCTTCGCCGCCCATGGGGACATAATGGTGCCCAGATAGCGGTTAGGTACGCCGTATTCTTTTTCAAGGATCGAGGCGTCTTCCTGAGGATTGAACAGGCACAGCGGGTGATCGTTTACCGGGCTGCGTTCGCCGTTGGCGCTCAGGGTATAAATAGGTACGCGCTGCATCAGCGCCTTCAGACGTTCGGCCAGTGAGGATTTACCGCCGCCGACCGGCCCCAGCAAATAGAGAATTTGTTTCTTCTCTTCAAGCCCCTGAGCCGCGTGTTTCAGATAGGAAACGATTTGCTCAATGGCTTCTTCCATACCATAGAACTCTTCAAACGCCGGATAACGGGAAATCACCCGGTTCGAAAAGAGACGGGACAGCCTTGGCTCGGTGGCAGTATCCACCATCACTGGCTCACCAATGGCCATCAATAGCCTTTCTGCCGCGTTGGCATAGGCACTGCGATCCTGCTTACAGATGGCAAGAAATTCCTGCAGTGTGAACTCTTCGTCCTTGGCAGCTTCATAGCGCTGGCGATAGTGATCGAATATATTCATGGCATGCCGTCCTTTCGTTTTTAGCACAGGTTAGAGAGCCGAAGGTAATAGTAATAGGGGCTCCGGAAGACGTATTCTGAGTACAGCAACCCTTATGCCAACTTATCTGTTGTGGTGCTTTTCGGTACTGCCGTCAGAGTCATTCACCTTCTTAAAATAAAGCGTAGATGGCATTTGCAAAACTTGCATACGGCTACAAACCAATTTCAATGACTTATCAATAACTCATCCGGATATATCTTCTTTGAGCGTAAAGCGCCGCCGTCGCGATCGCACAGCCGTCATGAAAGTGAAAAGAGAGTGAAATCCTTGTCTGCCAGGCTGGTTGATTGATAAAGTTTTTTGATTTGTAAAAAATTTGGGAGAAAAGGGTGGCGCGGTTACACTTGTCCCGCTGATTATTTGATTAAAGGACTGAATGGATTGTGACCAAATTCAAACTTCTGGCATTGAGTGTGATTATCGCCTCTTCAATGGGCACCGCGAGCGCGGCCAATCAGTGGTCTGTTGGTGCCGGCGTTGGTATTGTTGAGAGCCCTTATAAGCAGTATGACCGCGATGTCTATCCGATACCGGTTGTCACCTATGAAGGGGATAACTTCTGGTTCCGTGGGCTGGGCGGCGGCTACTATCTGTGGAACGACAAGGCCGACAAACTGTCAATCATGGCCTATTACTCCCCTACCTATTTTAAACCGGGCGACAGCGACGATCGCCAGTTACGCCGTCTGGACAAGCGTAAGAGCACCATGATGGCGGGGCTGTCATACGTCCATAATACCGAATATGGCTTCCTGCGTACGGCGCTGTCGGGCGATACGCTGGATAACAGCAACGGTATCGTCTGGGATCTGGCCTGGCTGTATCGCTATACCAACGGAGCGTTAACCCTGACGCCGGGTATCGGTATGGCGTGGCACAGTGAAAACTACAATGATTACTATTATGGGGTTTCCCATAATGAGTCGAAGCGTAGCGGTCTGAGTAGCTATGATGCTGACGATAGCTGGAACCCCTATCTGGAGCTGGCGGCGAGCTACAAGTTTGCAGACGACTGGAGCCTGTACGGCACAGGACGTTACACCCGCCTGGGTGATGAAATCAAAGACAGCCCGATGGTTGATAAATCATGGAGCGGCCTGATTTCTGCAGGCGTAACCTACAGTTTCTGATGGTGCAATTTGTGCATACTTAAGGGGCGCTTGCGCCCCTTTTGCATTATGGCGAGGCAGCCTGTTAAGGAGGCGTTATGACCAGACAAATTCATTTTTCAGCAGGCCAGGGTTTACCTGCAGTAGGGCAGGGAACCTGGGCAATGGGCGAGAAGCCGCTGCAGCGTAGGGACGAAGTTCATGCCCTGCGGGCAGGTATCGATCTGGGCCTGACATTAATCGACACGGCTGAAATGTACGCCGAGGGCGGCGCGGAACGAATCGTTGGCGAAGCTATTCGCGGACGGCGTGACGAGGTGTTCCTTGTTTCGAAAGTCTATCCATGGAACGCGGGCGGACAACGAGCTATTGCCGCCTGTGAAGCCAGCCTGAAACGTTTGCAGAGCGATTATCTCGACCTTTATCTGCTGCACTGGCGCGGGGATATCCCGCTGGAAGAAACCGTTAGCGCCATGCAAGCCCTGAAGCAGCAGGGAAAAATCCGCCGTTGGGGCGTGTCAAATCTCGATTATGACGATATGCGGGAGCTGGCGGTACTTGCTGGTGGGGCAGAGTGTGCAACCAATCAGGTGCTTTATCATCTGGCTGCGCGTGGCATTGAGTTCGATCTGCTGCCGTGGTGCCAGCAGCAAAAAATGCCGGTAATGGCCTACTGTCCGCTGGCTCAGGCGGGGCGATTGCGCGATGGATTAATGAGTCATCCTGCGCTGAAGCAAGTGGCAGCGCAGAAGGGCGTTACCGTCGCGCAGTTATTATTAGCATGGGTGATAAGCCATAACGGCGTAATGGCGATTCCAAAAGCCGGAAACATGGCGCATGTGAAAGAGAATGCTGCCGCACTCGAAATAACCCTGAGTAATGAAGAGATTGCCGTGATGGAAAAGGCGTTTCCGGCACCGGGCCACAAGACGCCTTTAGCTATGGTTTAGCCGTTCTTCGCAACACGCAGCGTTGCTGCCAGGCGCGCCGGCTTATCGGCGCTTGCTTTTTGTGACGTTGTCACGCAAGCCGTTTCCACACAAACAAAAGTCTTATAGCCGTCATCCGGCATATCGCCCATAGAGGCAGAAAGCGCCGGACCCGGGTTCCAGCCCACTACGTTGCTATGGTGATGATGCACAACGTCAATGGTGCGCTTCAGACTCGCATCATGAATTACGCTGCGTTCTTCTGCCGCCAGGTAAACGCGGTCAGTACGATCGGGGAAAGTCTGCACGCCATCGGTTAACTGACCTTTCTCGCCGCCAAGCACCTTGTCGATATACGCATTGCCCAGGCCGCTTACTTTCACATCGGCAATATCGCCCACGTTGAAATAGGTGTGCAGGGCGCTGGTGGCTTCAAACTCACCGTGCGCTTCCAGCTCCATCTCGCAGGTTTTACCCAGCTTATAGCGGGCGTACAGAGTGAAATCATGCGGCCAGAGCTTGCGGGTTTCATCGTTACTTTGCAGTTTGAACGTCAGCGAAACGCCGCTGGCATCTTCGCTGTGCGCGCTCAGCGTCCACGGCAAATTACGGGCAAAACCGTGTGCGGGCAGATCTTTATCCTCAGCGGGGCCAAACCACGGCCAGCAGATCGGCACGCCGCCGCGCAGCGCTTTGCCATTTTTAAACGGCGTGTTGTCACTCAGCCACAGAACTTCTTCTTCACCGGCCGGTTTCCAGGAGAGCAGATGCGCTCCTTGTAAGGCCACGGAGGCGCGTACCTGCGGATGATCGACCACAATCACTTCCAGTTCATCAAGCTGACGACGGGTAAGGGCAGGAGCGATCTGTTCAATAACCGGAAGGGCAAAAATTTTAGTAATCATTGACTCAACCTATATATCGAAAGCGAAAAAAAAGGGCGACCATTGTCGCCCTTCTGGGATCAATTACTCATCTCAGCTTATTTGGAGATGTGAGCAATCAGGTCCAGTACTTTATTGGAGTAGCCGGTTTCGTTGTCGTACCAGGAAACCAGTTTCACAAAGTTGTCGTTCAGTGCGATACCAGCTTTGGCATCGAACACGGAAGTGCAAACTTCGCCGTTGAAATCGGTAGAAACAACGTCGTCTTCGGTGTAACCCAGAACGCCTTTCATTTCGCCTTCGGAAGCGGCTTTGATGGCTTTCTTGATTTCTTCGTAAGAGGCTGCTTTTTCCAGACGTACGGTCAGGTCAACAACGGATACGTTAGGAGTAGGCACACGGAACGCCATACCGGTCAGTTTGCCGTTCAGCTCTGGCAGAACTTTACCTACAGCTTTAGCAGCGCCGGTAGAAGAAGGGATGATGTTCTGAGCCGCGCCACGGCCGCCGCGCCAGTCTTTATGAGACGG
>DALYUA010000162.1:0-7178 GCA_031993245.1 Buttiauxella sp.
AGTGCGGATTAAACGATTCAGCCCGGTGCGAAATTATTTATTGTTATAATTGTTCTTTAAATGATGGCAATTTGTTAATTAATTGTTCATTAAAATGATTGGTTATACCAATTTACCTACTCTATTTCCCATAGTCTGAAAATTCGTTCTAAACTCAACGGAGCGTAAGCTATCACCCGATTTTACAGTTTGTTGCATTTCGTGTGACATTGACGGCAGAACCCGGTAACACCCCACTGACACTATGCCAATCATGTTTACAGTAATGTAACCTTCCCGTAAAATGCCGGCACACTTTAAACGACAATAGAGCTCCCTGGAATTGAGGTCGTTAAATGAGACTCAGGAAATACAATAAAAGTTTGGGAATGTTGTCATTACTCGCAGGAACTGTGTTACTCAGTGGCTGTGATTCTGCACTTCTTGATCCCAAAGGACAGGTTGGCCTGGAACAACGTTCGCTGATACTGACGGCCCTCGGCCTGATGTTGATTGTCGTTATTCCAGCCATCGTGATGGCTATCGGTTTCGCCTGGAAATATCGGGCAACCAACAAGGACGCTAAATACAGCCCCAACTGGTCGCATTCGAACAAAGTTGAAGCTGTGGTCTGGACGATCCCTATCCTTATCATCATTTTCCTTGCGGTACTGACATGGAAAACCACACACGCCCTTGAGCCAAGCAAACCGCTGGCGCACGAAGCGAAGCCGGTGACCATCGAAGTTATTGCTATGGACTGGAAATGGTTCTTCATCTATCCGGAGCAGGGTATCGCAACGGTGAATGAAATCGCCTTCCCGGCCAACACCCCGGTGGAATTCAAAATCACCTCGAACTCGGTGATGAACTCCTTCTTTATTCCGCGCCTGGGTAGCCAGATCTACGCAATGGCAGGCATGCAGACCAAACTGAACCTGATTGCCAACGAGGCCGGCTCCTATAACGGCATCTCCGCTAACTATAGCGGTCGAGGCTTCTCCGGCATGAAGTTCAAGGCTATCGCCACGCCGGATACCGAAACGTTCAACCAGTGGGTAGCTAAAGCGAAGCAGTCTCCGAAAGCCATGAACGATATGGTTGCCTACGAGAAACTGGCCGCGCCGAGCGAATACAACAAGGTTGAGTACTTCTCCAGCGTCAAACCGGATTTGTTTAAAGACGTTATTAACAAATTCATGGGACACGGGAAGAGCATGGACATGACCCAACCGGAAGGGGAACACGCGTCCCATGAAGGTATGGAAGGCATGGACATGAGCAAAACGGAAACCTCTCATTAAGGGGCCGAGGAATATTACGATGTTCGGAAAACTTACACTGGATGCAATCCCGTACCATGAGCCGATTATCATGGTTACGTTGGCTGCGATTGTCGTCGGGGGACTGGCGTTAGTTTCAGCTATCACTTACTTCGGTAAGTGGTCTTATTTGTGGAGCGAGTGGCTCACTTCTGTGGACCACAAACGTCTGGGGATTATGTATATCCTCGTCGCTATCGTGATGCTGGTGCGCGGCTTCGCCGACGCCATCATGATGCGTACCCAGCAGCTGCTGGTTTCCGCCGGCGAACAGGGCTTCTTGCCGCCGCACCACTACGATCAGATCTTTACCGCCCACGGCGTTATCATGATCTTCTTCGTGGCGATGCCGTTCGTTATCGGTCTGATGAACCTCGTAGTGCCGCTGCAAATCGGCGCTCGCGACGTTGCCTTCCCGTTCCTGAACAACCTGAGCTTCTGGTTCACCGTGGTCGGGGTTATCCTGGTGAACGTTTCACTGGGGTTAGGCGAGTTCGCGCAGACTGGTTGGGTGGCTTATCCGCCGCTATCGGGGCTTGAGTACAGCCCGGGCGTAGGTGTCGACTACTGGATCTGGAGTCTCCAGCTTTCCGGTATCGGTACGACCCTGACCGGCATTAACTTCTTCGTCACCATCCTGCGCATGCGTGCGCCAGGCATGACGATGTTCAAAATGCCGGTATTTACCTGGGCTTCTCTGTGCACTAACGTACTGATTATCGTCTCCTTCCCAATCCTGACCGTCACTATCGCGTTACTGACCGCGGACCGTTATCTGGGCACCCATTTCTTCACTAATGATATGGGCGGCAACATGATGATGTACGTGAACCTGATATGGGCCTGGGGCCATCCGGAAGTGTACATCCTGGTTCTGCCGGTGTTCGGTGTCTTCTCTGAAGTTACCGCGACTTTCTCCAGGAAGCGTCTGTTTGGTTACACCTCGCTTGTCTGGGCGACCATCGCGATTACCGTGCTGTCGTTTGTCGTCTGGCTGCACCACTTCTTCACCATGGGCAGCGGCGCGAACGTTAACGCCTTCTTCGGTATCACCACGATGATTATCGCCATCCCGACCGGGGTGAAGATCTTCAACTGGCTGTTTACCATGTATCAGGGCCGTATTCAGTTCCACTCAGCAATGCTGTGGACCATTGGCTTCATCATCACCTTCTCTATCGGTGGGATGACCGGCGTGCTGCTGGCGGTACCGGGCGCAGACTTCGTCTTGCATAACAGCCTGTTCCTGATTGCCCACTTCCATAACGTTATTATCGGTGGTGTGGTGTTCGGGTGCTTCGCTGGCCTGACCTACTGGTGGCCGAAAGCCTTTGGTTACACCATGAACGAGGCCTGGGGTAAACGCGCCTTCTGGTTCTGGATCATCGGCTTCTTCGTTACCTTTATGCCGCTGTACGCTATGGGCTTCATGGGGATGACCCGCCGCGTTAGCCAGGACATCGACCCGATGTTCGAACCGCTAATGATTGTGGCTGAAATCGGTGCGCTGCTGATCGCCTGCGGTATCTTCAGCATCATCATGCAGATTTACACCTCTGTTCGCGATCGTGACCAGAACCGTGATCTGACCGGTGACCCGTGGGGTGGACGTACGCTGGAGTGGGCAACCTCTTCCCCGCCGCCGTTCTATAACTTTGCGGTCGTTCCGGAAATCCATGAGCGCGACGCATTCTGGGAAATGAAAGAGAAAGGCGAAGCGTACAAGCAGCCGACGCATTATGAAGAGATTCATATGCCGAAAAACAGCGGCGCAGGCGTAATTATCGGCGCGTTCAGCACCATCTTCGGTTTTGCCATGATCTGGCATATCTGGTGGCTGGCCATCCTGGGCTTCGCAGGTATCCTGATCACCTGGATTGCGAAGAGCTTCGATGAAAGCGTCGATTACTACGTACCGGTAGCTACCGTTGAGAAACTGGAAAACCAGCATTTCGATGAAATTAGCAAAGCAGGGCTGAAAAATGTCAACTGATTCTCTGGCACATACTGGCGCCCATGCGCACGACCATGGGCATCACGATGCGGGAGCCAATAAGGTCTTTGGCTTCTGGATCTACCTGATGAGCGACTGCATTCTCTTTGCAACGCTGTTCGCCACTTATGCCGTTCTGGTGAACGGCACTGCGGGGGGCCCAACCGGGAAAGATATTTTCGAACTGCCGTTTGTGCTGGTTGAAACTTTCCTGCTGTTGTTCTCCTCCATTACCTATGGCATGGCGATTATCGCCATGAACCAGGACAAACGTAGCCAGGTTATGTCCTGGCTCGGCCTGACGTTCCTGTTTGGCGCAGGCTTCGTCGCGATGGAAATCTATGAGTTCCATCATCTGATCGTCGAAGGCTTTGGTCCCGATCGCAGCGCGTTCCTCTCCGGGTTCTTTACCCTGGTAGGCACTCACGGCATTCACGTGACCTCTGGCCTTATCTGGATGGCGGTGATGATGTTCCAGGTTTCCCGTCGCGGCCTGACCAGCATGAACCGCACCCGTCTGATGTGCCTGAGCCTGTTCTGGCACTTCCTGGACGTGGTCTGGATCTGTGTATTCTCTGTTGTCTATCTGATGGGGGCGATGTAATGAGTCATTCTACCGATCACGCAGGCGCCCATCACGGCAGCGTAAAAACCTATCTGACCGGCTTTATCCTGTCTATCATCCTGACGGTTATCCCGTTCTGGATGGTGATGAATGGTTCTGCGTCTCACGTGGCTATCCTGGGTACCGTTCTGGTCATGGCAGTGGTTCAGATTCTGGTACACCTGGTGTGCTTCCTGCACATGAACACCTCCTCTGAGGAGCGCTGGAACCTGGTGGCCTTTGTCTTTACCGTGCTGATTATCGCCATCCTGGTGGTAGGCTCGATCTGGATCATGTGGAGCCTCAACTACAACATGATGGTTCACTAAGAGCGGCCTGTATGATTAAGCAATACCTGCAAGTAACAAAACCAGGAATTATTTTCGGCAATTTAATTTCTGTCATTGGAGGATTTTTACTGGCCTCAAAAGGCAGTATTGATTATCCCCTGTTTCTCTACACTCTCGTGGGGGTATCGCTGGTGGTGGCGTCTGGTTGTGTTTATAACAACTTTATCGACCGCGATATCGACCGCAAGATGGAGAGAACCAGGAATCGGGTGCTGGTTAAGGGCCTGATTTCGCCGAAAACCTCGCTGGTATACGCCACCTTGTTGGGTATTGCTGGTTTCATGCTGCTGTGGTTTGGAGCAAATCCGCTGGCTATGTGGCTTGGCGTTATGGGCTTTGTGGTTTACGTAGGGGTTTATAGCCTCTATATGAAACGCAAATCCGTTTACGGCACGCTTATTGGCAGCCTTTCTGGTGCGGCTCCTCCGGTCATTGGCTACTGTGCCGTGACTAACGAGTTTGACACCGGTGCCCTGATCCTGCTGGCTATCTTTAGCCTGTGGCAGATGCCGCACTCCTATGCGATTGCCATCTTCCGCTTTAAAGATTACCAGGCTGCCAACATTCCGGTACTGCCGGTGGTGAAAGGGATTTCGGTCGCGAAAAACCATATCACGCTGTATATCATCGCCTTTGCTGTCGCAACGCTGATGCTTACGCTAGGCGGCTATGCCGGATACAAATATCTGGTTGTCGCCGCGGCAGTAAGCGTCTGGTGGCTGGGCATGGCTCTGCGGGGTTACAAAGTAGAAGACGATAAGGTCTGGGCGCGCAAACTGTTCGTCTTTTCAATCGTCGCTATTACTTCTCTCTCCGTGATGATGTCCGTTGATTTTATGGTACCAGATTCCAACCATCTGCTGACTTACGTCTGGTAAGTTATGAACCACATAAAAGGGCGCATCAGCGCCCTTTTTTATTAGCATCATCAATTATTCCCGCCTGTAATATTTGTTAAACAACCAAACGTTTACCCTCCCCTGCCTACGCACTACACTATGTCCGGTTTTTCATCTGAGGTGGAAATGAACGATTACAAAATGACGCCCGTCGAACTACGTGCGACGTGGGGTTTAGGCACGGTGTTTTCGCTACGCATGCTCGGCATGTTTATGGTGTTGCCGGTTCTTACCACTTACGGAATGGCACTGCAGGGCGCGAGCGAAGCGCTGATCGGCTTTGCAATTGGTATTTATGGTCTGGCGCAGGCCATCTTTCAGATCCCCTTTGGTTTGCTCTCTGACCGTATTGGCCGCAAGCCGCTGATCGTTGGCGGATTACTTATTTTTGTGCTCGGTAGCGTGCTGGCCGCCCTTTCGGATTCTATCTGGGGCGTGATCCTTGGCCGCGCGCTGCAAGGTTCCGGCGCCATTGCCGCTGCCGTAATGGCGCTGCTTTCAGATCTTACCCGCGAGCAAAACCGCACCAAAGCGATGGCCTTTATCGGCGTCAGCTTCGGCATCACCTTTGCCATCGCCATGGTGCTTGGCCCGATTATTACCCACGCGCTCGGCCTGAACGCCCTGTTCTGGATGATTGCGATTCTGGCGTCGGTCGGTATTTTAATCACCCTTTGGGTGGTGCCAAATACCCATAACCACGTGCTGAATCGCGAATCCGGCATGGTAAAAGGCTGCTTTAGCAAGGTCCTCGCTGAACCGAAGCTGCTGAAGCTGAACTTCGGCATCATGTGTCTGCACATTATGCTGATGTCCACCTTTGTCGCCCTGCCCGGCCAGCTTGAACAGGCGGGCTTTCCTGCCGCCCAGCACTGGAAAATTTATCTCTGTACGATGCTGATCGCCTTCGCATCTGTCGTGCCGTTCATCATTTATGCCGAAGTTAAACGCCGCATGAAGCGGGTGTTTGTCGGTTGCGTAGCACTGCTGCTGATAGCCGAGATTGTGCTCTGGGGTTCCGGCCCGCACTTCTGGGAACTGGTGCTTGGCGTGCAACTCTTCTTCCTCGCCTTTAACCTGATGGAGGCCATCCTGCCGTCGCTTATCAGCAAAGAATCCCCGGCGGGTTACAAAGGCACTGCGATGGGTATCTATTCCACCAGCCAGTTTATCGGCGTGGCGATCGGCGGTTCATTAGGTGGCTGGCTCGATGGGATGTTTGATTCGCAAACCGTATTTTTGGCGGGCGCTCTGTTGGCTATGGTCTGGCTACTGGTGAGCTCGACCATGAAAGAGCCACCTTACGTAGCGAGTCTGCGTATTGAGCTGCCGGAAGACGCAGCCAACGACGCGGAGCTTAAAACAAGATTACTGGCACAGCCTGGCGTGAGTGACGCCAATATTATTGCGCAGGAACGCAGCGCCTATGTGAAGATCGACAGTAAAATTACGAATCGTTTTGAGATAGAACAATTGGTGAAAGGGGCGTAATGCCCCTTTATCGTTAGTCGCGGAAGTTTTTAAACTGGAACGGCTGCCCTAAATCCCCGCCACGCACCAGCGCCATTGCGGCCTGTAAGTCGTCACGTGATTTGCCCGTTACGCGCAGCTCTTCACCCTGAATCTGCACCTGAACCTTGGTCTTGCTGTCTTTGATCAGCTTGACAATTTTCTTGGCAATCGCAGCTTCAATGCCCTGCTTGAGCTTAGCTTCAACGCTCCAGGTTTTGCCGCTGTGTGTAAACTCTTCAGGTACGTCAATGGATGCGCCTTCAATCCCACGCTTAAGCAGCTTGGCACGAAGAATATCCAGCAACTGGTTAACCTGGAAGTCAGACTCGCTGGCTACCTTAATGGACTGATTTTTTTCATTCAGTTCAAAAGTTGCCGGCACGTTGCGGAAGTCAAAACGGGTAGCAACTTCACGCTCCGCGTTTTCGATGGCGTTACGTACTTCCTGGATATCGATTTCAGATACGATGTCAAAAGATGGCATGTTTTCTTCTCCCTCTCTTTTTTGTTGCGTTGCAT
>DALYUA010000163.1:0-7091 GCA_031993245.1 Buttiauxella sp.
TCAGTGGAGGCGCAGTATAGGGATTTTTCGGAAGCTGACAAGCGTTTATTGCAAATAAATTACTAAGCGTCTTTTTTTTCACCAAAACGGCTGCAAAAGCCGTGTAACAAGGGATATTTGCTGTTTTAAGCATCAGAAAGAGATCCCAGGTGGCATAATACAAAAAGAAACATAGCTAAAGGAATTGCACAAATGTCTTTATCTGCACAACAACTCGCAGCGCAAAAGAACCTTTCATATGTTCTTGCGGAGAAGCTGGCACAGCGCATTCTCAAAGGAGAGTATGAAGCGGGTAGTATTCTGCCGGGAGAAATCGAGCTGGGTGAGTTATTCGGCGTCAGCCGCACCGCCGTGCGAGAGGCAGTAAAGACGTTAACAGCGAAAGGAATGATTTTGCCTCGTCCACGCATCGGCACCCGCGTTATGCCCCGCAGTCACTGGAACTTTCTTGATAAGGAACTGCTTACCTGGTGGATGACCGAAGAAAACTTCAATGACGTGGTGAACTACTTCCTTGTGATGCGTAATAGCCTGGAGCCACAAGCCTGTGCGCTTGCAGCTATAAATGGCAGCAGTGAACAAAAAGCTTACCTCAGCGAACTGATGGCAGAAATGGGGAAGCTTAAAACCTCTTTTGATCGCGAACGCTGGATAGAAGTCGATATGGCTTATCATGAGCACATCTACGAAATGAGCGCCAATCCTTTCCTTTGTTCTTTCGCAAACCTGTTCCGTTCTATCTATTACAACTACTTCACGGCGATAACCGATAATGAAGTCATCAAGCTCGATTTACATCGGGCCATTGTCGATACCATTACCCGGGGAGACAGTCAGGCTGCGTTAACCGCATGTCAGGCGCTATTAAAAGAACCTTTCGCTAACAGGCACGCGGATTAAATAAGACGTCGGCATTAACTGAACCGCGCTCCACCAGTTCCGGCGTCAGGAAGAGACGTTGTTGCGCCAGAGTGGGCTGCGCCATGCGGTGAATTAACACATCCACGGCCAGTTCACCCAGTTCATCCTTTGGCTGGTGAACAGTCGTGAGCGGCGGCGTCATGTATCGCGCCAGTTCAATATCATCATAACCAACCACGGCCATATCCTTCGGCACGCTTAAACCAGCCTGATACAGCGCATGGTAAGCGCCCACCGCCATCGCATCGTTTCCGGTGAACACCGCATGAGGCGGTTGCTCCAGCGCCAGAAGAGAGTTCATCGCCGTGAACCCGCCCTGAAACTCAAAGTCGCCGATAATTTCATAGCCAGGGTGAATGACCAGCCCCGCACTGTTCATCGCCTTGCGGTAACCTTCCAGTCGCAAACGGGCAGGCGTTTTATCCTGCGGTCCGGCTATACAGGCAATACGGCTATAACCGTTATCAATAAGATGTTGCGTAGCCATTTCGCCTCCCAACAGGGAGTTATCCTGAATCACATCGCTTTCGCCCTCAAAAGGTGCCCAGTCCATCATCACCGTAGGAATAGAAGGATAGCGATTCATGATCTCAGCCGAAGGCAAATGGGTTTCGGTACACAGCAGCAGCAGGCCATCGACGCGCTTTTGCATCAGCGTCTCCAGATTGCGATTCATGCGTTGCTCATCGCCTTCTGTATTGCACAGTACCAGACTGTACCCACGTTCAAAGCAGCTACGCTCCACGCCGCGCACCAGCTCAGAATAGAACGGGTTGCTGCTGGCGGTGATCAACATGCCAATAGTGTGGGTCTGGTTGAGTTTAAGGCTACGCGCCAGAGCAGAAGGCGCATAGTTCAGCGTTTTGATGGCGGCATCGACCTTTTCGCGAATAGCCTCGCTTACGAACCGGTCATTATTAATGACGTGTGAAACCGTCGAGGTGGAGACGCCCGCAAGGCGAGCGACATCTTTCATGGTAGCCATGATTACCCCTGCTGCTGCAAGAATTCGTCGATCTCATGGCGCCACGGCACCGAAGGCTGTGCGCCTTTACGTGTTACGGCGATGGCGGCCGCAGCGTGCGCAAAGCGGATCGCTTCATTCATCGCTTTATCTTCCAGCAATGCCGTCACCAGCGCACCGTTAAACGTATCCCCGGCGGCAATGGTGTCCACAGCTTTAACCTTAAAGCCCGGAACGCGTTGTCCTTTGCCCTGTTCGCTCAGCCAGACGCCGCGGCTGCCAAGCGTAATAATGACGGTTTCAATACCTTTATCGTGTAACGCCTGAGCGGCTTTCGCTGCATCTTCGTCATTTTCAACACGAATGCCGGTGAGTTTTTCCGCTTCAGTTTCGTTCGGGGTAATCATATCCACCAGCCCCAGCAGCTCATCCGATAATGCACAGGCGGGCGCGGGATTAAGCACGACTTTGGTCTGATTCTGATGGGCAATCTTAGCCGCAGCCAGCACGCTTTCCAGCGGTGATTCCAGCTGCATCAGTAGCGCGCTGGCGTCAGCAATTTTCTGCTGCTGTTTTACTACCAGCTCAGGCGTTAACGCGCCGTTCGCACCAGCATGAATACCAATAACATTTTCCCCTGCGCCGTTAACAAAGATTAGCGCAACGCCGGTGGTGGCTTCTTTAATTGTGCTGACGGGAGTGATATCTATTTTATCGCACGCGAGCTGCCTGCAAACGCGGCTGCCGGTGTCGTCATCGCCGACGCAGGCAATAAAGGCAATGTCGGCACCGCTGCGCCCGGCCGCAACTGCCTGGTTTGCTCCCTTCCCGCCGAACGCGACCTGGTATTCCTGCCCGGTAACCGTTTCACCCGGCGTTGGAAAATGTTCGAGGTTAAGGATGTGGTCAGCGTTAATACTGCCGAGGACGACGAGACTGCCTTTCGTTTTCATTTTTTGTGCCCAGTTAAGTGCGCCACCCTAAACTTTCAGGGTGGCGCGATGCCCTGCTTTTGTTTGTCGTCTTATTTGGTAACCAGTTTCAGGTCAACCGGGATTTTAGACTCAACTTTCTCGCCTTTCAGGACTTTATCTGCCGTTTCAACGCCAATGACGCCAATCTGGTCAGCCATCTGCGCCACGGTTGCACCCAGCTTGCCGCCTTCAACCGCTTTTACGCCGTCATCGGTACCGTCGAAGCCCACAACCAGCACGTCAGATTTGCCTGCGGTTTGCAGCGCGCGCAGTGCGCCCAGCGCCATTTCATCGTTCTGTGCAAACACAGCCTGCACATCCGGATGCGCGGTCAACAGGTTCTGCATGACGTTCAGGCCCTTAGTACGATCGAAGTCTGCCGGCTGGCTCGCCAGTACGGTGAATTTGTGTGCCGCGGTAGCCTGTTTGAAACCTTCACCACGTTCACGAGCCGCAGATGCACCAGCGATACCCTGCAGTTCGATAACTTTCGCACCCTCGCCCAGCTTCTTAGCGATAAAGTCACCCGCCATTTTACCGCCGGCTACGTTGTCAGAAGCGATGTGGCTGACCACGGTGCCCTGGTTTGCCATACGGTCAAGGGTAATTACAGGGATCTTAGCCTGGTTAGCCATTTTTACCGCGTTGCCCACGGCATCGGAATCGGTTGGGTTGATAAGCATCAGTTTGGTGCCACGAACGGTCAGGTCCTGCACGTTCGCCAGTTCTTTAGCCGGATTGTTCTGGGAATCCAGCACCACCAGGTTGTAACCCAGTTTGTCCGCTTCTTTCTGCGCGCCCTCTTTCAGGGAAACAAAGAACGGATTGTTGAGCGTGGAAACAACCAGCGCAATGGTCTCTTTTGCCATGGCGTTCGCACTGACGGTGGCGCTCAGCGCAACAGCGGAAACCAGGGTAGCCAGTTTTTTCATATTCATAGTCAGATGTCCTGTAGGGTTATGATTGTTACTGCTTTTTGTTGTCCACCAGCACCGCCAGTAAAATAACCACTGCTTTGACGATCATCTGGTAATAAGAAGAAACACCTAATAAATTCAGCCCGTTGTTAAGGAAGCCGAGGATCAGCGCGCCGATCAGCGTCCCGACAATACGCCCTTTCCCGCCCGCAAGGCTTGTGCCGCCCAGCACAACGGCAGCGATAGCGTCCAGCTCATAGCCGGTACCCGCCGTTGGCTGCGCGGAGGAGAGACGCGCCACTTCGATGATCCCGGCCAGAGAAGCCAGCAGACCACTGAGTGAGTACACGATAATTTTTACTTTATTGACGCTGATACCGGAAAGACGCGTCGCCGCTTCGTTGCCGCCAAGCGCATAAATGTAACGCCCCAGACGGGTATGGTGCAGCATGTACCACGCGACCAGGAAGACAATTCCCATGATCCAGACCGGCGTAGGGATACCCAGCGGGCGGCCAATACCAAACCAGCCAAAGAGATCGGCGTTATCTGAGAAGCCGGTATTAACCGGGCTTCCGTTGGTGTAAACCATGGTCACACCGCGCAGTAACAGCATCATTACTAAGGTTGCAATAAATGCCTGTACTCGCCCTTTCGCAACAATTACGCCAGTCACGGCCCCGATTGCGGCACCCAACGCCAGTGACGCGGCGATCGCTACCAGCGCATTAACTTCTAAGCCAACAATCGAGGCTGCCACCGCTCCGGTCAGCGCCAGCAATGAACCGACGGACAGGTCGATCCCGGAAGTAAGAATGACCAGCGTCATCCCCACCGCCATAATGGCGTTCACGGAGGTTTGCTGCAGGATGTTAAACAGGTTATTTACGGTGAAGAAGTTCGGACTCAGGCTCGAGACAATCGCAATCAGCACCAGCAGGGCGATCAGCGATTTTTGATCCAACAGCCACGCTTTTGTGAACCAGCGACGGGACGAAACAGACTGGGTGCTCATTTATACAGACTCCTGATTCACGCGATTTAGCTTACCGACGGCCGCCGCCATCAATGTTTCCTGGGTGGCCTCTTCACGGGTAAACACCCCACCGAGATGGCCTTCATGCATCACCATGATGCGATCGCTCATCCCCAGCACTTCCGGCATTTCTGACGACACGAGGATGATGCTTAGCCCATCGGCTTTAAACTGGTTAATTAGCTGATAAATCTCTTTCTTCGCCCCAACGTCGACGCCGCGGGTCGGTTCATCAAGAATCAGTACCTTCGGGCGAGTCATCAGCCCGCGTGCAATGGCAACCTTTTGTTGGTTGCCACCGGAAAGCAGGCCAATCGGCTGTTCAATCGAAGGGGTTTTGACGTTGAACAGACGGACAAAGTCCTGCACGGCCTGCTGCTCGTCTTTATGCTTCAGGCTACCGACGTTGTGGCTGAAATAGCGCAGCGCGGTGAGCGACATGTTTTCTTTGACCGACATGCCAAGCACCAGCCCGTCACGCTTACGATCTTCGGAGATGTAAACGATGCCGTTCGCCAGGCCATCCTGCGGAGAACGCGCCACCACTTCCCGCCCATCAAGCGCAACATAGCCGCCGGTACGCGGCAGCGCGCCGTAAAGCACTTTCATTAATTCTGTGCGACCGGCACCCATCAGCCCGGCAACGCCAAGGATCTCACCTTTACGTAAGGCAAAGCTGACGTCATCCACGCCAGGCCCGGAGAGATTATCGACACGCAGACGAACATCACCCGGTTCTTTATTCAGCCGCGGATACTGGTCTTCAAGCTTGCGCCCAACCATCATTTCAATCAGCGAATCTTCGGTAAGCGTCGCCACCTCGCGTTCGGCAATAAACTGCCCGTCGCGGAAGACCGTTACGTCATCGCAAATTTCAAAAATCTCTTTCATGCGGTGGGAGATATAGACGATGCCGCGCCCCTGAGCTTTCAGCTCGCGAATAACGCGGAACAGAGAGTCTGTTTCGGTATCGGTCAACGCATCGGTAGGTTCATCCATAACGATGACTTTCGATTCAAAGCTCAGCACCTTGGCTATCTCAACCATTTGCTGATCGCCAATCGACAGGTCGCCCACCAGCCGCTGGCTGTTAAAGCGCAGGTTCAGCTTCAATAGCAGCTTATCCGCCTCGGCATACATCTTCTTCCATTCGATTCTGCCGAAGCGGTTCACGAATTCGCGTCCGAGGAAGATGTTTTCCGCAATGCTGAGCTGCGGGATCAGGTTGAGCTCCTGATGAATAATGCCGATGCCCGCTTCCTGTGAGGATTTCGGGCCGTTAAAGATGGTTTCCTGGCCCAGCCATAACAGCGAACCGGCATCGCGTTGATAAATGCCGGTTAACACTTTCATCATGGTGGATTTGCCCGCGCCGTTTTCACCCACCAACGCCATTACGCGCCCCGGATAAACGTTCAGCGCGGCGCCGGAAAGTGCTTTTACGCCAGGGAAAGATTTATCGATCCCTTTTAGTTGCAGTAACGGTTCCATGCCGGCCTCAGAAAGTTACGCCGGCACAGAGAATGATATTCGCATACGGGGAACACTCCCCGCTGCGAATAACCGCATGTGCTTCAGCGGTGTGCTGCTTGAACTGTTCATGACTGATATAGCGAACAGCTATGGTGTTTCCCTGGTGTTGTTGCAGTTGCTCGATGTGTTTGAGCAACGTTTCGTGGAGCTGAGGATTATATTGTTGAATTTCCTGAGCGAGGATCGCGGATTCAACCTGCATCTCTTGCGTTACGACATCAACGACCTGCATAAAACCCGGCACGCCGTGAGTCAGGGCCAAATCAATACGCTGCGTACCGCGCGGAATTGGCAGACCGGCATCGGCAATCACCAGCGTGTCGGTGTGGCCAAGACGAGAAATAACGGACGAGATATCAGCGTTGAGAACGGTACCTTTCTTCATTTTCTTACTCCACTAGCGAAACGTTTCGCTGATCCGGAGTGTAAGAAATGTAGCGGCGGAAAAACAACCGTGAGGTTATGAAAATGTGATCGCTATCGAAACGTTTCGCGCATCTCTGGCGTGGAGACGAAAATGAGAGCGCGCGCAATCAAGGCGTCAGCTTGAATGCTTGTTATCAGGAAAAGTTCCGGGATGTGCTTCCCGAAGGAATGCCAAACCCGGAAGACATCCCTGGTATCTCTGTTCCAACAAAAACGCCTCTTCTTTCGAAGAGGCGCGAGAAAGTTGACAAAGTTCTTCATGTTAAAAAATTACTTTGCGGATTACTTTTAAAAACAAAGAATTATATCTTCTGGTGTAC
>DALYUA010000164.1:0-7081 GCA_031993245.1 Buttiauxella sp.
TGCTCTTGCGCTCGCTTGCTGCTCGCCTGCTGATTCTGCTGGCGATTGTACTGTTGCACCACGGCACCCGGATCGACCATGACCGCGTCAATGGACGATCCACCGCCGCCGCCCGCGCTGGCGTCTATGTGCTCATCAAACGAACTCCATATCAGGATCGCAATCAAGATGATATGCAGGATCACTGAGACGATTATCGCGCGTTTGAGCTTATCGTTTTCTGTGGTTGCCTTTGACACTATCGGTTCCCAAATATAGCGAGATGGATCAGATTGGCTGCGTCATCAGACCGACGGATTTCACCCCTGCACTGTGCAGCAGGTTAAGTGCCTTAATGATCTCCTCATAGGGGACATCTTTCGCACCACCGATCAAAAAGACCGTTTTAGGATTTGCCTGCAGACGGCGCTGGGCTTCAGCAACAACCTGCTCGGACGGCAACTGTTCCATACGATCTTTTTCTACCACCACGCTGTACTGCCCTACCCCGGACACTTCAATAATGACCGGAGGCTCATCGTTACTGCTTACCGTTTGCGAGTCTGTCGCATCCGGCAGGTCTACCTCAACGCTTTGGGTGATGATGGGCGCCGTGGCCATAAAGATCAGCAGCAGCACCAACAGCACGTCCAGCAGAGGTACGATGTTAATTTCTGACTTTAGTTCACGACGACCGCGTGTACGTCTGGCCATGACTTACCCCTTACTGCTTATCGCTGCTGGTAAAAGCCTGACGGTGCAGGATAGCCGTGAACTCTTCCATAAAGTTGTCGTAATTCAATTCCAGTTTGTTCACGCGCTGGTTCAGGCGGTTGTACGCCATAACGGCTGGAATTGCGGCAAACAGACCAATCGCGGTCGCAATCAATGCTTCTGCGATCCCTGGCGCCACCATCTGCAACGTTGCTTGTTTTACCGCGCCCAGCGCGATAAAGGCATGCATAATCCCCCACACCGTACCAAACAGACCGATGTAAGGGCTGATGGACCCTACGGTACCAAGGAAAGGAATATGGGTTTCGAGCGTTTCGAGCTCGCGGCTCATCGAAATACGCATTGCGCGCGCAGCGCCGTCCACCACCGCTTCCGGGGCATGAGTATTAGCGCGGTGCAGTCGGGCAAACTCTTTGAATCCCGAATAGAAAATCTGTTCGGAACCGGCGAGGCTGTCACGGCGGCCCTGGCTTTCCTGATAGAGACGGGACAATTCAATGCCCGACCAGAACTTATCTTCAAACGCTTCCGCTTCACGGGTGGCGGCATTGAGGATTCGCGTTCGCTGAATGATGATCGCCCATGATGCAATGGAAAAACCAATCAAAATCAACATGATAAATTTGACCAGAAGGCTCGCCTTCAGGAACAAATCAAGGATATTCATGTCAGTCACTGCTTGAACTCCGCGACAATAGACTTGGGAAGCGCACGAGGCTTCATTGAGAGAAGATCAACACAGACGATAAGGACCTCAGCTTCATTGAGTACCCGCTCATCGGCATTGACTATTCGCTGCGTAAACACCATAGATGTGCCTCGCATCGAGGTAATTTCACTTTGGATTTCGAGTAAATCGTCGAGTCGGGCAGGCGCAAGATAATCGACTGTCATCCTGCGTACGACAAAGGCGATGCGCTCCGCCAGCAAATCCTGCTGGTTAAAGTGGTGCTGGCGCAGCATCTCAGTGCGTGCTCTTTCATAAAAAGCAACATAACTGGCGTGGTAAACCACACCACCGGCATCGGTATCTTCATAGTAGACACGAACCGGCCATCGAAACAGCGTTGTACTCACTTTACATCCCGGTAATGCAATTAAACGTTGCTACTATACGCAAGAGGATGAGGGTTGGGAATGGGTTGTATTAAAGGTTAGATAAATATTTATGGGCCTGTTAAAACCCATAAATTTTAAGTAAATCAGATAAGCCTGATGGCCGCGTCAGAAGAAGAAAAATAGCAGTCCGGCCAGCAGCACCAGTTGAGCTAATAAAGGGCAAAAAATACCCTGCCAGAGCGTTTTCTCCGGGCGAAACCCTACGCCGTGGATCACACCGGCACAGACGGCCCATATCAGCAGAAAACCGTGCCAGATTTCCAGCTCGCTGGTCTTCGCGGCAAAGCGCGTCGGGTCCCAGAAGATGCAACCGGCCAGCGCTAACGCCATGATTAAGGAAAGAGCCCTTAACGGGCTCTTATCCATTACCGCATACAGCTTCGCGATAATCGCTTCCATTAGCTTTCTTCTTTACCCGCTTTAGCTTCAATATGCTCAAGCGAAAGCGCGGTAATGATGCCAAATGCACAGGCAAGAAGCGTTCCCAGAATCCATGCAAAATACCACATAATCAGCTCCTTACTTAGTACAGAGAGTGGGTGTTGCTTTCAATATGTTCTTTGGTAATGCGGCCGAACATCTTCCAGTAACACCACGCCGAGTAGGCCAGAATGATCGGCACGAAGACCGCAGCCACAAACGTCATGACGTTCAGCGTCAACTGGCTGGAGGTCGCATCCCACATCGTCAGGCTCGCATTCAGCACGGTGCTGGACGGCATGATGAACGGGAACATCGCAATACCCGCCGTCAGAATGATGCAGGCAAGCGTCAGGGATGAGAACAAGAACGCCCACGCGCTACGGTTCATACGCGCGGTCAACACTGTCAACAGCGGCAGAACCACGCCCAGCGCCGGGATAGCCCACAGAGCCGGCATAGCGTTAAAGTTCGCCAGCCAGGCGCCCGCTTCACGTACCACCTCTTTTGCCAGCGGATTCGAAGGCGCATAGTGGTCCATAACGGAGGTCACAGCATAGCCGTCGATGCCGTACATCACCCAGACGCCTGCCAGGGCGAAGCACACCATTGTCACCAGCGCGGCAACCTGCGAAGTGATACGGGAGCGCAGATAGACTTCACCAGCGGTGCGCATCTGCAGATAAGTTGCGCCCTGCGTCAGGATCATCGCGACGCTCACCACGCCCGCCAGCAGGCCGAACGGGTTCAGCAACTGGAAGAAGTTGCCGGTATAGAACAGGCGCATGTACTCATCCATATGGAAAGGTACGCCCTGCAACAGGTTGCCAAACGCTACGCCGATCACCAGCGGCGGCACGAAGCTGCCGATGAAGATGCCCCAGTCCCACATGTTACGCCAGCGCGTGTCTTCAATCTTCGAGCGGTAATCAAAACCGACCGGACGGAAGAACAAGGATGCCAGCACCAGAATCATCGCCACATAAAAGCCGGAAAACGCCGCTGCGTAGACCATTGGCCAGGCGGCAAACAGCGCGCCGCCTGCGGTGATAAGCCAGACCTGGTTACCGTCCCAGTGCGGGGCGATAGAGTTGATCATTATACGGCGTTCGGTGTCGTTACGGCCCAGGAAACGGGTCAGCATGCCAACGCCCATATCCCAGCCGTCGGTGACGGCAAAACCAATCAGCAAAATGCCAACCAGCAGCCACCAGATAAAACGTAATACTTCATAATCGATCATTTCACGACTCCTGTCTTAGCGTGCCGGCTGAGAAGATACGGTGGACTGCTCGTAGTGGTAGCGACCTGTTTTCAGACTGCTCGGCCCGAGGCGAACAAATTTGAACATCAGGAACAGCTCCGCCACCATAAACAGCGTATAAAGACCGCAAATCAGTATCATGGAGAAGAGCAGATCGCCTACGGTCAGAGATGAGTTGGCGACTGCGGTTGGCAGTACCTCACCTATCGCCCATGGTTGGCGGCCATATTCGGCAACAAACCAGCCGGATTCAATGGCGATCCACGGCAGCGGAATGCCATACAGCGCCGCACGCAGCAGCCATTTTTTCGAGCCGATAGCGTTACGAGTGACGGTCCAGAACGACGCTGCAATAATAAACAGCATCAGGAAGCCACATCCCACCATGATACGGAACGCGAAATAGAGTGGCGCAACGCGTGGAATAGAGTCTTTTGTCGCTTTCTGAATTTGCTCTTCCGTCGCGTCGGCGACGTTCGGGGTATAGCGTTTCAGCAGCAGGCCGTAACCAAGGTCTTTCTTAACGTCATTGAAGTTGTCACGCACGGTCTGGTCAGTTGACCCGGCGCGCAGCTCTTCAAGCAGGCTGTAAGCCTTCATGCCGTTACGGATACGCTCTTCGTGTTGGATCATCAGCTCTTTCAGCCCGGTGACGGGTTTATCAACGGAGCGTGTAGCGATGATGCCCAGCGCGTAAGGTATCTGAATCGCGAAGCGGTTTTCCTGGTTATCCTGGTCGGGGATACCAAACAGTGTAAAGGCTGCCGGAGCCGGTTGCGTTTCCCATTCGGCTTCAATGGCGGCCAGTTTGGTTTTCTGCACGTCGCCCATTTCGTAACCGGATTCATCACCCAGGACGATAACGGACAGGATTGCCGCCATACCGAAGCTTGCTGCAATAGCAAAGGAGCGCTTCGCAAAGGCGAAATCACGGCCTTTTAACATGTAGTAAGAGCTGATGCCGAGGATAAACATCGCGCCACAAACGTAGCCGGAAGCCACGGTGTGGACAAACTTAACCTGGGCTACAGGGTTCAGCACCAGCTCGGAGAAGCTGACCATCTCCATACGCATGGTTTCGAAGTTGAAATCTGAAGCGATTGGGTTTTGCATCCAACCGTTAGCAACCAGGATCCACAATGCGGAAAGGTTGGAGCCAAGCGCTACCAGCCAGGTTACCGCCATGTGCTGCACTTTACTTAGGCGATCCCAACCGAAGAAGAACAGACCAACGAAGGTGGATTCGAGGAAGAATGCCATCAGGCCTTCAATGGCCAGCGGTGCACCAAAAATGTCGCCAACGTAGTGTGAGTAGTAAGACCAGTTGGTCCCGAACTGGAACTCCATGGTCAAACCGGTGGCGACACCCAGAGCAAAGTTGATACCAAACAACTTGCCCCAGAATTTAGTCATATCTTTATAAATTTGTTTACCTGACATCACGTAAACCGTTTCCATGATGGCCAGCAGGAACGCCATACCGAGCGTCAGTGGCACAAACAGGAAGTGGTACATCGCGGTCAAGGCAAACTGTAAGCGCGACAGTTCGACAATATCAAACATCCTGACTCCTTGCTCTTCGCATAAAGACTTCAACCGTGGTTCGCAACTTAGCTCCCCACAATGCATGCCCTAATACAAAAACATTCGCTTCCGGACGCTCTTCTGCCGCCCATTTTTTAAATGTGACAACAAAAGAGGAGAGGTTACAAATACGTTAATTAATGCACGAATAGAATTCGCAAATATATTACCCTGCAATGTCCCTACAATAAATAGGTATTTGCTTAGCCTTTTTTACGTTTCTCGACGGCGATCAATTTATAGCGAAAATATTACTACAGCGCTGATTTGATCTGTAGCAATTTTCCCCCTTTCCGTACTATTAATCCAGCCTTAAATATTGATCTGGCGCAGGAGTTGTGGCTTTTGTTAATCACGTTTCATTTAAGAAAGAATGGTAAAATTATTGTTAATAAAGTGTTTTTTAATCGTATAATTCCGTTACTTCCTGAAGCCAACCTGGCAATAAACAATGTTATTTAAACCAGTGGTAGCGCAACTATTTCGCTGTAGTTCTTTATATTAATCACTTCAGGTTATTTAAAAATAGCGCGCCTCGCGATGTAACTAACACAATTAATTAACCTTCAATGACGAATAAATTAACAAATGGTGATTTTGAAATTTTCTGAGGATGAATATTAAAAAGCGCCAGACACAAAAAAGGCCACCCAAAGGGTGGCCAACCATGTCGAACATTTATTATTAGTTCTACAGCCTCCCCGCCAGCGCGGGGAAACGATTACTGCGGCAGAATCGACTTCAGGGTCTCGCCGATATCAGCGAGGCTGCGAACGGTCTTCACGCCTGCCGCTTCCAGCGCTGCGAATTTCTCATCCGCAGTGCCTTTACCACCGGCAATGATGGCACCTGCGTGCCCCATACGCTTACCTTTAGGCGCAGTTACACCGGCGATGTAACCCACGACTGGCTTGGTTACATGCTCTTTGATGTAAGCTGCTGCTTCTTCTTCTGCGCTACCGCCGATCTCACCGATCATCACGATCGCCTCAGTTTTCGGATCTTCCTGGAACATTTTCAGGATATCGATAAAGTTAGAGCCAGGAATCGGGTCACCGCCGATGCCCACGCAGGTGGACTGGCCCAGACCGATATCAGTAGTCTGCTTAACCGCTTCATAGGTCAGCGTACCGGAGCGGGAAACGATGCCCACTTTACCAGGCAGGTGAATATGACCCGGCATGATACCAATTTTGCATTCGCCCGGCGTGATAACGCCCGGACAGTTTGGTCCGATCATGCGCACGCCTGCTTCGTCAAGCGCCACTTTTACCGTCAGCATATCCAGGGTCGGGATGCCTTCGGTGATAGTGATAATCAGCTTAATACCGGCATCGATAGCTTCCAGGATAGAATCTTTACAGAACGGTGCCGGAACGTAGATAACAGATGCGGTAGCGCCCGTTGCTTCTACTGCTTCAAGAACGGTGTTAAAGACCGGCAGGCCGAGATGTTCGGTGCCGCCTTTACCAGGCGTTACGCCGCCAACCATTTGTGTACCGTATGCAATCGCCTGCTCGGAGTGGAAAGTCCCCTGGCTGCCGGTGAAACCCTGGCAAATTACCTTGGTGTTTTTATCGATCAAAATGGACATTATTTCCCCTCCACGGCAGCAACAACCTGCTGTGCTGCATCCGTCAGACTTTTCGCTGCAATGATGTTCAGGCCGCTGTCAGCCAGTTTCTTCGCGCCCAGTTCGGCGTTATTCCCTTCCAGACGAACCACGACCGGAACGTTCACGCCTACTTCTTCAACCGCGCCGATAATACCGTCTGCGATCAGGTCACAACGCACGATGCCGCCGAAAATATTGACCAGAACAGCTTTCACTTTGTCGTCAGACAAAATGATTTTGAAAGCTTCGGTAACGCGCTCTTTGGTTGCGCCGCCGCCAACGTCCAGGAAGTTGGCAGGTTCGCCGCCGTGCAGCTTAACGATGTCCATGGTGCCCATCGCCAGGCCCGCACCGTTAACCATGCA
>DALYUA010000165.1:0-7045 GCA_031993245.1 Buttiauxella sp.
CTGAAGCAGGCTTACCAGATTGGCTGGGCAGATACGGCGCACGATGAACTGATGCGCTATTACAGCGGTGAAACCTCCTCCCTTGATGCCTGGGCCATCGATAACCAGCTGGAGGCTGATTTTGCTACCGGCGATCTGGAGCACAAAGTCGTTCTCGGCGGCGAATTCCACAAATACACCAACAACCTCTCCGACGACTCCGCTTATACGACAAACCTGAATCCATGGACCGGCGAATCCAGCGGCGCTGGCGGTTTTTACTACTACGATCCGCGTGACCCAACCTACGCCACCATCAATCAGGGCCTGCTGACTAAATCCGGTAAACGTCAGTACGAGCAAAGCGGGGTTTACCTGCAGGATGAGATGAAGTGGAACCAGTGGCATATGACGCTATCTGGCCGCTACGACCATCTTGTTACCAAAAGCCATATCGTTGCGCCAGCCATCGAAAGCGACGTTACCGATAACCGCACCGACGACCACTTCAGCGGCCGGGCTTCATTGCTTTACGCCTTCCAGAACGGGGTTTCCCCATACGTCAGCTACAGCCAGGCGATCACGCCGCAGGTGCTGCCGGACGCCGATGGCAAGCTGCTGAAACCGACAACTGCCGAACAGTATGAAGCAGGCGTGAAATATCAGCCGCCAGGCACCGCAGATATGTACAGCGTCGCGCTCTATGACCTGACGCAGAAAGATGTGGGTAACCGTATCGTGCAGGGCAGCTACTATGAGCCTGCCGGTAAAGTGCATTCTCAGGGCATCGAACTGGAAGCCCGTTCACAGTGGAACGAACGCTTCTCGACTATCGCCGGTTATACCTGGAACAAGGTTCGCTTTAAAGACGCCATTGACGGTAACGATGGCAATACGCCATACGTAACGCCGGATCAAATGGCGAGCCTGTGGGGTGTGTTCAAAGCAGACTTTGGTATCAGCATGGGGGCAGGCGTGCGCTACATTGGCAAGCAATGGGCGGATAACGAGAATACCCTGCGCGTCCCTTCCGTAACCCTGCTGGATGCGATGGTTCGTGCCGATATGGGCGCATGGACGCCTGCGCTGAAAGGCGCTTTCGTGCAGGTTAACGCCACCAACCTGACCGGCCGGGATTATGTTGCGGGCTGCTACGGGACTGGCTACTGCTACTGGGGAGCGGAGCGCTCGGTTATCGCCACCGTGGGTTACGACTTCTGAACAGGTGAACCCCTCTTGCGCAAGAGGGGTTCTTTTAGCTTATAAACTTACGTTGCCTACGGGCCTTACCTTAGCTGGCGTTGCCAGTTGACGCTCCAGCGCGATTTGCGCTAAAGGCGTATCCGCGTCATAGCGTGCCCTGGCATCGAGTCCTTTCTCATAGTTATTGTATTTCCACCAGGCGTAGCCGAGGAAAATCACCAGCCCGCCGACGTTATAAAAGACGATGGTCATGATACTCGCCCCTGTCGGGAAGGTTGAGGCGATAAAGCCAACGGTGAAGATGACAATCAGCACGCTGACGATAGTTATCCCCTGCATCCGCGACCCCATGCGGAAGTCGCGCTCAACCCGATCGTATTTCAGGCGCAGGTTAAGGTAGGCCAGCATAATAAACAGCGGCGGCAGCATCGACGCTGCGGCGGTCATATTGATCAGCGTGTTCATCAGCTCCTGTACGCTACCTGAGCCAATCGTTGGGATCAGCATCAGAGGAATAACAATCAGGAACTGGATCCAGGCCGCGCGCGTCGGCACGCCGTGCTGGTTGAGACGCACGGTTTTCTCACCAAAAATACCTTTTGGAATTTCAGTGAAGAAGATTTTTACCGGGGCCGCCGTCCACATCAGCAGGGAGCCAAACATCGCGGTAAACGAAACAATCCCCACAAACCGATTCATCAGGACATGCGGCAGGCCAAAGTGACGGGACAGCCCTTCGAATACCTGAACCGTACCGCCGGTAAAATGCAGCGCGGTTTTATCAACGAAGACGTTAATCAGCAGGGAAGAAACTGAATAGAGCACGCCAATAAACAGGCCGGAGAGAATAATCACCTTCACGAAAGCTTTGCTACCGCCCTTCACGTCGTTAACGTAAACCGCCACGGACTCCGCACCGCCTGCCGCCTGGAAGATCCATGCGATAATACCGAGGAATGCCCAACTGAACTGCGGTGTAATCGCCTGCACGTTAATCGGGTCGGCTGGTTCAACGCCGCCGATTACCGCTGCGCCTGCAAGGATAATGTAGGAGAACGTCAGCAGCAGCATCAGGGTGGAGGTTACCGATGTCATCGGCCCCAGCAGTTTTGCCCCGTGGTTTGAAATCCAGGTAGAAAAAGCAAACAGGCAAATACTGATGAGCGAGGTGGTTAACGGGGTAAAAATATAGTCATAACCGAGGAACGCATAAGAGGCGTAGGCGATCACCCTTGGCAGCAGTGCGGTAAAGAAGAACAGGTTTACAAACCAATAGGTGTAAGCGGTGATGAACGCCCAGCGCCCGCCTAATGCGCTTTTTACCCACGCATAAACGCCCGCTTCTGAATTACGGTTTAACGAGACGAATTCCGCGATGATAAGACAGAACGGAATAAAATAGATGATGGTCGCCACCAGGAATACCGGTGCCGATGCGATACCTAACTGGATATTGTTATTAATGACGTTATTGAAGCTGAATACTGCCGCAAACGTCATTGATAATAATCCGAACTTGCCAATTGTATTTCTGCTGGTCGAAGCCATGAACACACTCCACGTTTTGTAGGGTATTGTTATTATCTTTTTGCGGCCCTCGCCGCTTTATATCAGCCAGGGCCGGGAAGGTTATTTGTTCAGAAAATAGGTCTCCTCAACGGTGACCTTCAGGATCGCTTTTTGGACGCCCGAACTTTCCCTGAAGCGGTATGCCTCATGGTTTTCGAAGATAGCGACGTTTCCCGCCCTGAGCGTGCAGGTTGCGCCTTTACCACAAAAATATTCGCGGTCGCTCTCGTCCCGATAAGGCACTTCCGGGGTTAAGGTTTTTTTATCGGCATATTCCACCGTCTCCTGCCCTGAGAGGTAATAATGCACGTCGAAATAACGGCGATGGCCTTCAAATAACGCTTCCCTTTCCGCTGTGCCATCCGCCAGACGATATACCAGTGAATCGCCTATTGAATAAAAGACATCCGGCTGGATATTATTCAAATTATTGATGGCCTCCATGCAGCGCTGCCATTTTTTCCCTGCACGGTAAATGCGCTGGAAATCTTCTAAGGTATCTAAAATAATCATTACGCATTCCCCCCTTCTGAACGCGGCAGGAAATTGTATTTCGCAAGCGTCGCGGCGCTGGTCTGCCCCTGACGGAACGGCACCATCGTAAAGCCATACCGGAACGGTTGCAGGTAGACCCGGAACGAATCAAGAACCTCAGAACCCCAGGAGTTTGAGCCCAGACCAAGGATCTGGTGGTCAAGGTTCAGCGTCAGGTATTCGCTCTCCTCCAGCTCGTTAATGTGCTGCGCCTGTTGCAGCATTTCCGCACTGTAAGGCCAGAGGCTGAAGTTAACAGGGCTACGTGGCTGGATGAAAATTCCGCTGCCCTTTTCATCTTCAACGGACAGCCAGCGCACCTGCTGACGGTTGCCGTTGTCCTGCGGGAACGGGTAGTGTTCAAACAGGCTTTCCAGCGGCTGGCGATAATGGCCAATCAGATTGCTCTGGCTGCTGTCCGCATAGTTTTCACCCGGGCCGCGTCCGTAATACTCCACCTGCTTAAAGCGCCTGCTGAGGCCAAAATCCAGACCGATTTTTGGAATAATCGCCTGATAATTCCCATAAGGTGTGCCTGTAAGATCAAGCGTGACCTGCCCCGCAGACGTGATGCGCCAGCGGTAAGTGCAACGCATACCGAAATCGAATACCGGTGGGGCAATAACCGTATCCACTTCTATCACCACATCATCGCCTTGCGGGAGGTGCCGCATTTCACGGAAATGATGCTGCATCAGATGCAGATGGTACGGTTCCCAGAGCCCCTCAAACTCCTGTTTGTGGTTATCGATCACCGGCTTGAAGAAGGAGAGATGCGGCGCGCGTCCGACGATTTCTTCCCCATCCACACGCCAGGAAAGCAGTTCGCCGCTCAGCTTGCAGAAGGTCAGCGAAAAATCTGCGCCGCTGATAATCAGCTGATGCTCACGCGTTTCACTCTCTGGCGCGCCCTGCCCCTTCTGAGGGAAAGGTTCACGAGAAGCCGCTTCCTGATACAGGAACTGATAATGCCCGAGCGGATGCATAGCTTCGCTCCAGGCGGTGGCGCTGCGCCTGAAGATTTCCACATTGATAAATACTTCACCGGCAGGCAGGGCTGGCGGGCACAGATGCAGCTCGCCCGTTTCACCCGGCAGGATATGCGGCACTGCCAGCCTTTGCTGCGCCATCGTTTCGCCCTCTAGCTGATAGCTAACGAGCAGCTCAATATCGTCGAGGGTGCTGAACCAGTAACGGTTATCCACCAGCAATACGTCAGCCTGCTTCACGCGGCGAATGGCCACGGGACATAAAACCTGCTTGTATTCTCGCAGGCCGGGGCCGGGACGTTGGTCGGGATAGATAAGCCCGTCCATGCAGAAGTTGTAGTTATTCGGATAGTCGCCGTAGTCGCCGCCGTACTGATAGCGTTCCTTGCCCTGCTCGTCATGCACCAGCAGGCCGTGATCGCACCATTCCCAGACGTAATGGCCCTGCAGGCTTTTATGCTCGTTGAAAACAGCCTGATACTCGGCAAGCCCGCCCGGCCCGTTGCCCATCGCATGTGCGTATTCGCAGATAATGCGTGGCTTCGGATGTGGATATTCGCCAAAGGCGTTCATCATCGACACGCGGGAATACATGGTGCTTATTACGTCCACCACTTCCGCGTCGCGGTCTTCTTCATAGTGCACCAGACGAGTCGGGTCCAGCGCTTTACAGCGAGCCGCCATGGCACGGATGTTACAGCCGTAACCGGATTCGTTGCCCAGCGACCAGATGAGGATGGAAGGATGGTTTTTCTGCGCCATCACGTGCCGCTCAATACGTTCGACGTAAGCCTGCTCCCATGCGGGATCGTCGGTGATGCGGCTAAGATCGCCTACGTTAGCAAACCCGTGGCTTTCCAGATCGGTTTCTGCCATCACAAACAGGCCATAGCGATCGCACAGAGCATAGAAACGCGGATCGTTTGGATAGTGGGCCGTGCGCACGGAATTAATATTGTGCTGCTTCATCAGGATGATGTCGCGTTCGGCCCGGGCCATATCTATTGCCCGTCCTTTGAGGTGATCGTGATCGTGGCGGTTAACGCCGTGCAGCTTCAGGTAGCTGCCGTTGACATAAAACAGGCCATTGCGCACCTGGATATCGCGGAATCCCACCTGCTGCGGCACCACGGAAACGATCTCATTGTTTGCGTTACGCAACGTCAGCAGCAGCAAATAGAGATGCGGATGCTCCGCGTTCCACTGTTTTGGCTCTTTAACGAGCATCGAAAACCGACAGGGCTCTTCGTGAGAGGCGTTCAGACGCTGTTCTGCGACACAGCGTTCTGCGTCGAACAACTGCGCCTGAAGCTGATAACCTTGCGTCCGGGCGCTGGCAATATTACCCAGCACGCAGGTGAGGTTAAGCTCTGCATCACGGTAGTTTTCATCAAACTTTGTGACGACGGTAAAGTCGTGCAGATGGACTTTTGTCTGGCCTGTCAGGTAGACATCACGGAATATCCCTGCCATCCACCACATGTCCTGATCTTCGATATAGGTGGAGTCCGCCCACTGCATAACGCGAACCGAGAGCAAATTTTCTCCGGTCTTAACATAAGCGCTGATATCGAATTCGGCGCTCAGACGACTGCCTTTGCTGAACCCGACGTAATGGCCGTTAACGTAGACTTCAAAGTAGGTTTCAACGCCGTCGAATTTAATAATCACCTGGCGCTGGAGCCAGGCTTCCGTTAACGAAAAATTGCGTTGATAAGCACCCGTTGGGTTGTTCGTCGGCACAAAAGGCACGTCAATGGGGAAAGGAAAACCTTCATCGGTATATTGCAGTTTGCCGTGGCCTTCCATTTGCCACATGCCGGGCACGGTGATTTCACCCCACTCCGCCATCGTCTGATGATAAAAAGCATCCGGAACCTTGTCCGGATGGTCGAAATAGTTAAACGTCCACCTGCCGCTCAGCAGTTTAAAGCCCAGGCTTTGCGTACGGTCAAGCGTTCGTGCCTGCTGTTCGCTGGCGTAGCTATGAAACCACGCCCGTGGCGGTAGCCGGTTCTCGGACTGCCGGTCTATGTTTTCCCAGTTTTTCACGTCGACATCCTCATTACGTGTGTTCCGGGCAAACAATAAGTAAAAATTTACTAAAGTAAAAAGCAGAAATTTACTAATTGCTGTCGGGATCACAATAAATCGTCATCCTGCACGCAAAGTAAAACGCCCCGCCGACGGGGAATATCGGCGAGGCGTTTAACGTGACTTGTTGATTACTCAAGTATTGTTGTATCGCGTAACTGCAGGGAGCTTGGAACGTAGAGCGAAAGAGGAATTACGCGATCGTCGCGGATGCGTTCTGCAAGCAGATTCACCGCCTGAGCGCCCATAGTTTCGGAATGAATACGCACGGTAGACAGCGCCGGGAAAACAAAGCGTGCGGTAGGAATGTCATTGACGCTAATCAGCGCCATCTGCTCAGGCACCTTAATGCCATGCTCATGCAAAGCACGCAGCACGCCAATGGCAATGGAGTCGGTGGCAACGAACAGGGCTGGCGGGTAATCTTCGGAGGCGGCCAGCATTTTCATTGCGCACTGATAGCCTGCCTGACTGGTGAAATCGCCATAATAGATATCCTGCGGCCGGACGACTTTTTTAGCTCGCCCGTATTCCACAAACGCCAGTTCGCGCTGATCCGCATACGCCGGGTCGTCGCGCCCGCCAATAAAGCCAATACGCATATAATTGCGCGAAATAAAGTAGTCGATAACCTTCCGGCTTATTCTGTATAAATCGACGTTTACGCAGTCAAAACG
>DALYUA010000166.1:0-6982 GCA_031993245.1 Buttiauxella sp.
CGTTTTTTTATCGGCTACGGCAAACTACACAACTATCCAGAACAAAATCATTACCACAATCAGCGCAATTAACGCCAGTCCAGGACGAGCCGAGATGGCTTTAAACGGCTCCACGAATGGCGCGATAAACGGGTTGTAGATTGGCTGGATATTCTGTACTTCAAGCGTTGCCGCCTGGTGGCGCTCGGCCCGTTTCAAAAATACCTGGTTCAAAATATCCTGCACCTGGGCGGTGGTCAGCAGCGTCTGCGGCGTCGCCTGGAAGCGCTGCTGCGAATAATCCGTTATCTCTTTCCATTCAGCAGGCTCAAGCGGCTGTTTTAACGCGGCCTGAACGGAATGCAGAGTGGGGGCCGTTTGCTGGCTTAACGTCTGGCGCGCCTGCAGCCAGGTGGTCAGCAGCGTAAAATGTTTAGCCGGTATCAGCTCGCCGGTCTTCACGCCGGACAGCTCCAGCATGGACTGCCAGATAAGCTTCCCTGACTCACCCGTTGCCGCAGTGAGTTTCGCTACCTGCTGATTCAGTGCGCTATGCTCCGCAGGTAGCAGAGGGCGGTCGGTCGCCGGGCGCTGCTGCGGCTGTGGAATGGTTAACTGGTTGTTTTGCAGCAGCGTGAGCACGCTTTTTAACTGCTGCGGGGTAAGCTGGCTGAGCGCGCTGTGGCCGAACTCCCGGCGAATATAGTCGCTTACGGCCTGGCGATTATTTCCCTGCGGCAGCAGGTCGCTGAGCTGCTGCACAATCTGGCGCGTGGCGTGCGTGGTCTGTACGCCAGCCAGACGCTGATTGAGGTTCTGCTCGGCGGCCGGGAAATGGCGCGAGAGTAGCGGCATCTCGTTCTTCAGCCCCAGATCGTGTTTAACCCCGGCCCACACTTCAGCGCTCTGTAACTGGCTAAGCGCGACGATGCGCGTGATCAGGCGTTCCAGCACGGTACGTTGTTGAGATGACAGCGGTAATTCGCCTGCAGCAGAAGGCGCGGGAGCGGGTTCTCCCGGAGGGCGAGGCGTAGCCCCCTGAATGGGTTGCATGACTTTTCCTTAATCTGACCTGATGAGCGACAAAACATTACACGGTAGTTCGTTATGCCCGGACGCCAGATTATGGCACACTATCCGGCTTATTCTCGACGATTAACCTGACAGGTACGTAACGTGAAAATCCTCGTTGATGAAAATATGCCCTATGCCCGCGAATTGTTTAGCCGCGTGGGCGAAGTAACCGCTGTTACAGGCCGTCCGATCCCGCTATCCGAGCTCGCCGACGCGCAAGCATTGATGGTGCGTTCAGTCACTAAAGTGAATGCTGATTTGCTCGACGGTAAAGGCATCAAATTCGTGGGAACCGCTACTGCGGGCACGGATCATATTGATGAAGCTTACCTTGAGCGTGCGGGCATCGCCTTTTCGGCAGCGCCTGGCTGTAATGCCATAGCCGTAGTGGAATATGTCTTCTCCTCGCTGCTGATGCTGGGCGAACGCGATGGTTTCAGTCTGACCGATCGCACCGTGGGCATCGTTGGCGTGGGTAACGTGGGTTCACGTTTGCAGGCGCGGCTGGAAGCCTTCGGCGTTCGTACGCTGCTTTGCGATCCGCCTCGTGCTGACCGTGGCGAAGAAGGGGATTTCAAGCCGCTGGAAGAGCTGGTGCGCGAAGCCGACGTGCTGACGTTCCATACGCCGCTGTTTAAAGATGGCCCTTATAAATCGCTGCATCTTGCGGATGAGCGGCTTATCTCAAGCCTTAAAGCTGGCTCTGTGTTAATTAACGCCTGTCGTGGCCCGGTAGTGGATAACGCCGCGCTGCTGAAGTGTCTGAAAAACGGGCAGGATCTCAGCGTTGTGCTCGACGTGTGGGAGCCGGAGCCGGAGCTTAACGTCGAGTTGCTCGAACGGGTCGATATCGGTACGCCGCACATCGCGGGCTACACGCTGGAAGGCAAAGCTCGCGGCACCACACAGGTGTTTGAGGCATTCAGCGAATTTATCGGTCAACGCCAGCAGGTGGCGCTGGACACGCTGCTTCCGGCGCCAGAATTTGGCCGCATCACGCTTCACGGTCCGCTCGATCAGGCCACGCTCAAAAGACTGGTCCATCTGGTGTATGATGTGCGCCGCGATGATGCGCCGCTGCGAAAAGTGGCAGGCCAGCCGGGTGAGTTCGATAAACTGCGTAAACATTACCAGGAACGCCGTGAATGGTCATCGCTTTATATTCAGTGTGATGATGAAAGTGCGGCGACTACCCTGCAAAATCTGGGCTTTAGCGCGGTTTATCACACCGCTCGTTAACCCTAATCTTCTGTCCCACCGGCATCTGTCCCCGGTGGGATGCTGTTTTTTAAGTCTGGAGTAAACCAACATGTCTGAAGGCTGGAATATTGCCGTTTTAGGTGCCACGGGTGCCGTAGGCGCGGCTGTTCTTGAACTGCTCGCTGAACGCCAGTTCCCGGTTGGTGAATTGTATGCCCTCGCCCGCAGCGAAAGCGCCGGAGAAAATCTGCGCTATGAAGGCAAAACGGTGATGGTGCAGGATGCCGAAGCGTTTGACTGGACGCAGGTGCAGCTGGCCTTTTTTGTCGCCGGCGCTGAAGCTTCCGCGCGTTACGCCGACGAAGCCGCCAATTCCGGTTGTCTGGTTATTGACTCAAGCGGCCTGTTCGCTCTTGAGCCAGACGTGCCGTTAGTGGTGCCGGATGTTAACCCGTTTGTGCTCGGCGATTATCGTAATCGTAACCTGGTCGCCGTGGCGGATAGCCTGACCAGCCAGTTGCTGACAGCCCTGAAACCGCTGATTGAGCAGGGCGGATTGTCGCGCATTCAGGTGACTAATCTGCTGGCTGCTTCCGCGCGCGGTAAAGTTGCCGTTGACGCCCTGGCAGGGCAGAGCGCTCGTCTGCTTAACGGCATGCCAATTGATGAAGACGATCTGTTCGGTCGCCAGCTGGCGTTCAACATGCTGCCGCTGGTGCCGGACGCTGAAGGCAGCGTACGCGCAGAGCGTCGTCTGGTTAATGAAGTACGTAAAGTGCTGCAGGACGAAGCCCTGCCGATTTCCGCAAGCTACGTACAGGCGCCTATCTTCTACGGCCACGCGCAGATGGTCAATTTTGAAGCGATGCGTCCGCTTGCCGCACAAGAAGCGCGTGATGCTTTCGGTCAGGTCGAAGACCTTGAGCTGTCTGAGGAAGGGCAGTATCCGACTCAGGTATCCGACGCTTCCGGCAGCGCTCACCTCTCTGTCGGCTGCGTACAGAACGATTACGGCATGCCTGAGCAAATTCAGTTCTGGTCCGTTGCGGATAACGTCCGTTTCGGCGGCGCGCTGATGGCGGTAAAAACGGCTGAAAAATTAGTGCAGGAGTATATGTACTAATGTCCGACGAGTTGCCAGAAATTCCGCTTCACAAGATTGCGCTCGGCATTGAGTACGACGGCAGTAAATATTACGGCTGGCAGCGGCAGAATGAAGTGCGCAGCGTGCAGGAGAAGCTTGAAAAAGCGCTCTCGAAGGTGGCAAACGAGCCGATTAACGTGTTCTGCGCCGGGCGCACCGACGCAGGCGTGCATGCTACCGGCCAGGTGGTGCATTTCGAAACGCGTATGCAGCGCAAAGATGCGGCATGGACATTGGGCGTAAATGCGAATTTGCCTGGTGACATCGCGGTGCGGTGGGTTAAAGCTGTGCCGGAGGATTTTCACGCCCGATTCAGCGCAACGGCGCGTCGCTATCGCTATATTATTTATAACCAGCGTCTGCGTCCGGCGATCCTCGCACAAGGGGTGACCCATTTTTATCATCCTTTAGATGCAGACCGGATGCACCGTGCCGCGCAGTGTCTGCTGGGCGAAAACGATTTTACTTCGTTCCGTGCGGTGCAGTGCCAGTCGCGCACACCGTGGCGCAACCTGATGCACATCAACGTTACTCGCTATGGAGCTTATGTGGTGGTGGATATTAAAGCGAACGCTTTTGTTCATCATATGGTGCGAAACATCGTCGGAAGCCTGATGGAAATCGGCTGCGGCAACCAGGCGGAAAACTGGATGGCTGAGCTGCTGGCGGCAAAAGATCGCAAACTTGCGGCTGCCACCGGCAAAGCTGAAGGTTTATATCTGGTTTCCGTTGATTATCCGGAACATTTTGCGTTGCCTGCACCCCCTATGGGCCCTCTGTTTTTAATGGACTGATGCAGTCGAGAAAGGTAAATCACTATGGATTTTATCCGCTTTGTTATTGATTTTATTTTGCATATTGATGTGCATCTGGCGGAGCTGGTCGCGCAGTATGGTATCTGGGTTTACGCCATTCTGTTTTTGATTCTGTTTTGCGAAACGGGTCTGGTGGTAACGCCTTTCCTGCCGGGTGATTCCCTGTTGTTCGTAGCCGGGGCGCTTGCCGCCTTGCCAACTAACGATCTGAATGTGCATGCCATGGTGATGCTGATGGCGATCGCCGCGATTGTCGGTGACGCCGTGAATTACACTATCGGGCGGCTGTTTGGTGAAAAACTCTTCAGTAATCCCAACTCGAAGATCTTTCGTCGCAGCTATCTCGACAAAACGCACGCTTTTTACGAGCGTCACGGCGGAAAAACGATTATCCTCGCGCGCTTCGTTCCGATTGTGCGAACTTTCGCACCGTTTGTCGCGGGCATGGGGCATATGTCTTATCGTCATTTTGCGATATATAACGTCGTTGGAGCGCTGCTGTGGGTACTGCTGTTTACCTACGCCGGTTACCTCTTCGGCGATTTGCCGATTGTGCAGGACAACCTGAAGCTGCTGATTGTGGCGATTATTGTGCTGTCGGTTCTGCCGGGCGTAATCGAAATTATTCGCCACAAACGCGCTCAGGCACGAGCGCAAAAATAACTTACGAGCGCGGTTCGACCACTTTTTTATCCAAAGTCGCGGGCCGTTATGTTTTAATGAGCACCATTTATGGTCTGGGGCAGGTCACACTGCCGCAGAAAAACTGGCATCGACCAGGTTCAAGCAGAAAGGTCATCAATGAGCTGGATTGAACGAATTCTCAATAAGAGCAATATCACCCCCACCCGTAAGGCGAGCATCCCTGAAGGGGTGTGGACCAAGTGCGACAGCTGCGGCCAGGTCCTGTATCGCGCCGAGCTGGAACGCAATCTTGAAGTCTGCCCGAAGTGCGATCACCATATGCGTATGGCGGCGCGCGAGCGCCTGCACAGTCTGTTTGACGAAGACTCTATGGTGGAACTGGGCAGTGAGCTTGAGCCGAAAGACGTGCTGAAGTTCAAAGATTCCAAAAAGTACAAAGATCGTCTGGCCTCCGCCCAGAAAGAAACCGGCGAGAAAGACGCGCTTGTCGTGATGAAGGGAACGCTTCACGGTATGCCTGTTGTCGCCGCGGCCTTTGAATTCGCCTTTATGGGCGGTTCTATGGGGTCTGTTGTCGGCGCGCGCTTTGTTCGCGCCGTTGAGCAGGCGCTGGAAGATAACTGCCCGATGATCTGTTTCTCCGCCTCCGGCGGTGCCCGTATGCAGGAAGCGCTGATGTCGCTGATGCAGATGGCGAAAACCAGTGCCGCACTGGCGAAGATGCAGGAGCGTGGCCTGCCGTATATCTCTGTACTGACCGACCCGACCATGGGCGGCGTATCGGCAAGTTTCGCCATGCTTGGCGATCTGAACATCGCAGAGCCAAAAGCGTTGATCGGCTTTGCCGGCCCGCGCGTTATCGAGCAGACCGTGCGTGAAAAACTGCCGCCGGGCTTCCAGCGCAGCGAATTTCTGATCGAAAAAGGGGCGATCGACATGATCGTGCGTCGTCCTGATTTGCGTCTGAAACTGGCAAGCGTGCTGGCCAAGTTTATGAATCTGCCGGCACCGAATCCGGATGCTCCGGGCGAACCCGTTGTGGTTCCGCCAGCGCCGGAACAGGGTCAAGAGGCCTGATAGTCAACTAAGGCAGGGCCGCTCGCGGAACTGCCTTTTTTCTTGAACCGTATTGAACCGCAGACAGAACGGGTATCATGGAAAAACATCTCATCCCTCAAGCCACGTCGCCCCTGGCCACGTGGCTTTGTTATCTGGAAAACCTCCATTCCCAGTCCATTGAGCTTGGTCTTGAGCGCGTGAAAAAGGTCGCGGCGACGCTCGATGTGCTTAAGCCTGCCCCAACGGTATTTACCGTCGCCGGAACCAACGGTAAAGGCACCACCTGCCGTATCCTGGAAAGCGCGTTAATTGCAGACGGCTACAGCGTGGGCGTTTACAGCTCTCCACATCTGGTGCGTTACACCGAACGCGTGCGTATACAAAATGAAGAACTGGACGAGGCTTACCACACCGCAGCGTTTGCGCAGATTGAAGCCGCGCGCGGGGAAACCTCGCTTACCTATTTTGAATACAGCACGCTTTCAGCACTGCTGCTATTTAAACAGCTGAATGTTGATGTGGTGATCCTTGAAGTTGGGTTGGGCGGTCGTCTGGACGCAACGAATATCGTTGATGCCGACGTCGCCGTAGTGACCAGCATCGCACTGGATCACACCGACTGGCTGGGGCCGGACCGTGAAAGTATTGGTCGCGAAAAGGCGGGTGTATTCCGCAGCGGAAAACCTGCCGTTGTTGGCGAACCGGATATGCCGCGCACCATCGCAGATGTTGCATCCGAAAAGGGTGCGCAGCTGCTGCGTCGCGGCGTGGACTGGTCTTATAGCATTGAGGCGAATAGCTGGAGCTTTAAAGACGGGCAGGGCGAGCTTACCGGGCTTCCGCTTCCGTTAGTGCCGCAGCCGAATGCCGCAACCGCCCTGGCCGCGCTGCGCGCAAGCTGGCTGGACGTTAGCGAGGCCGCCGTTCGCGAAGGAATAGAGCATGCTTCCTTACCGGGCCGCTTCCAGATTATTTCTGAGGCGCCGCGCGTCATTCTGGACGTGGCGCATAATCCACACGCTGCGGCCTATCTTGCTGACCGTCTTGCCCGGTTGCCAAAACAAGG
>DALYUA010000167.1:0-6957 GCA_031993245.1 Buttiauxella sp.
TGAAGGCTTGCAGCGTAATGATCAGGATGTGGAAAATGGCCCATGGCACATTCAGGATCCACTGTGACCACCACGGCAACAGACCAGCAATCAGAATGAAAATCAGCTCACCGGCATACATGTTGCCGAAAAGTCGCAGACCCAGTGATACAGGTTTGGACAGCAGGCTTACCCCTTCAAGGATTAAGTTGACAGGAATAAATGCCCAGTGATTGAACGGCTGCAGCGTCAGCTCTTTCGTGAAGCCGCCTATGCCTTTCATTTTGATGCTGTAGAACAGAATAAGGATGAATACGCCAAGCGCCATGGAGAGGGTAATGTTCACGTCCGCAGACGGCACCACACGCAGGGCAGGCAGGCCAAAGACGTGCTCGCCGATGTACGGCAGCAGATCGATTGGCAACAGATCCATCAGGTTCATCAGGAATACCCAGACGAAAATCGTCAGGGCCAGCGGAGCGATAACCTTGCTTTTGCCATGGTACATGTCTTTCACGCTGCCATGTACAAAGCCGATAATCAGCTCAACTGCTGTCTGAAATTTACCCGGAACGCCGCTGGTAGCGGTTTTAGCAACCTTGCGGAAGATAACCAGGAACAAGAGACCCAGGACCACTGAGAAGAACATGGAGTCAATATTGAGCGTCCAGAAGGTGGCCGGGGGGTTATGCGGATCCACCAGCGAGAAAGTACGCAGGTCCAACTGAAGGTTGTTCAGGTGGTGGCCTATATACTCCTGCGGTGTAGAGATTTCTCCTGCAGACATGATGCCTCTTACCCTTTGTTGTTAATTACAGCTGGTGCGAGTATCTGCACAACCAGCACCGAAACCCACGTCACTATCAGCGGTAAAACTACCGCCTTAAAAACGGCCAGCGCCACCACCAGAATGATAAAACTCGCAACCACCTTTAACACTTCACCGATGGCGAATGTCCAGGCCACACGGCCTTTAGCAGGTGTATGCGCCTGATGACGCCAGGCAAAAATCATAAATACTACGTTCGGCAGCCAGGCTGCCAGACCTCCACTAACCGCAGAAGCGCCCCACGAGGGGTCTTTGAGGCAAAACAGCAATCCGATTGCTATCACTGCCAGAAGCTGGATTAACAGAAGCTTACGGGCCATGTTCCAACTTAAGAGCGACACTGACATTAGGTTTCTTACTCCTGCTCCCTTAGAGGTACGTCGCGTGTCGTATAAAACTGTCTTTACGGCTCAGAGTCAAGCCTCAAAAAGCGAGCAAATTATACGGTGCGGCCCCGTGATTTCAAACAATAAGTAGCAAAAAGGTGAACAAATGTTTAAATAATTTTCTGCACGCTTCTTTTTCAACTTTTGATGAAACCCGGACATTTCTGGAAATTGGGTAAATAAGCCAATTTACCGCGCAATAAAGCGTGCCCTCGATCACATATTAGACATCTCACATCCCGGATGCATTTGTCTGTCTCTTAAAGTGCTAATTTCATGTTGCTAATAAATAAGACGATTATGGATTACTCTTTTGAAAATAAGCCGCAACACGTCAAAAACCTTTTATTGACATCCTTGTTAAATGTTTAACAACTCACACAGCCGTTCTGTTGATAGTTATTTAGCAAGTTTATATTTTCAGGGTTGACTATTTTCGGAATTAGCAACGGCGTTGAGGTTAAAAACCAGAAAAATATTTGTTACCATTAAGTTAAATGTCAGCAAATGTGTCGATAAAAGTCTGCTACGTTTTTAACGCCGGTAAAACATCCCTTTTTCCACTTTTTTTGATAAATGTTAAGTTCTGTTTGGCTTAATAATCACCAGATGGCGCTCGCCATCAAGCGCAGGTACCTGTAGACGAATAATTTCCTCTACGCTAACTGCCTCTGGCAACACCGCAATCTCATCATCCGGACGCAACCCTTTGAGCGCGTAGAAGCGGCCGTTTTCCGCCGGCAGATGATGACACCAGTTCACCATATCCGTCAGTGAAGCGAACGCGCGGCTAATGACGCCGTCAAACCCGGGTTCGGCTGGGAATGCTTCCACACGGCTTTGAACCGGCGTAACGTTCTCAAGATGCAGCTCATGCTGAACCTGGCGCAGGAAGCGCACTCGTTTACCTAAGCTATCGAGCAGGGTGAAATGAGCGTCCGGACGGACGATAGCCAGCGGAATACCCGGCAGGCCAGGCCCCGTGCCTACATCAATAAAGCGCGTTCCCTGCAAATGCGGTTCAACAACGATGCTGTCGAGAATATGGCGAACCAACATTTCTTCAGGATCGCGTACCGAAGTCAGGTTATAAGCTTTGTTCCATTTGTGGAGCAGCTCAACGTAACCCACCAGCTGTTGCTGCTGGTTTTCAGGAAGCGTAATGCCTGCGTTATCCAGCAGGCGAGATAATTTATTAAGCACGATCGTCACAATCCATCAAAAAAAGGGGCCAGGAAATCCTGACCCGTTATCGACTATTTTCAGGCGCTGCGGCGCAGCAACCCTTGTTTTTTTAGCCAGACAAGCAAAATAGAAATCGCCGCAGGCGTGATACCTGAAATGCGCGATGCCTGGCCGATAGAAACAGGTTTATGATCGTTGAGCTTGGCGATCACTTCGTTAGAAAGCCCGCTCACCTGACGATAATCCAGCGTAGCCGGCAGCACGGTGTTCTCATTACGCTGCTGCTTGTCGATTTCGTCCTGTTGACGCGCGATGTATCCTTCGTACTTAACCTGAATCTCTACCTGTTCGGCTGACTGTGGATCTTCAAGCCCCGGCGCGAATGCTGAAAGCTGCATCATGGCGGCATAGGTCATTTCCGGGCGACGCAACAAATCTTCGCCGCTGGCTTCACGCGAGAGCGGCGCACTCAGCTTCGCATTCACTTCTTCCACCTGCGGCGAGTGTGGGTGCAGCCAGATGTCTTTCAGACGCTGACGTTCACGCTCGATGTTTTCCAGTTTCTCGTTGAAGCGCGCCCAGCGTTCGTCATCCACAAGGCCCATTTCGCGACCAGCGGCGGTTAAACGCAGATCGGCGTTATCTTCGCGCAGCATCAGGCGATATTCAGCTCGTGAAGTAAACATACGGTACGGCTCTTTGGTGCCAAGGGTACAAAGATCGTCCACCAGCACGCCAAGGTATGCCTGATCGCGACGCGGTGCCCAGCCTTCTTTCTCGGCTGAGTAGCGTCCTGCGTTCAGGCCAGCCAGCAGACCTTGAGCCGCAGCTTCTTCATAACCGGTCGTGCCGTTAATCTGGCCTGCAAAGAACAGACCCTGAATATATTTACTTTCCAGCGTAGGTTTCAGATCGCGAGGATCGAAAAAGTCGTACTCAATGGCGTAACCCGGACGAACGATCTTCGCGTTCTCCATGCCCTGCATAGAGCGGACGATCTGCATCTGCACGTCAAACGGCAGGCTGGTGGAGATGCCGTTTGGATAAATTTCGTTGCTGGTCAGGCCTTCCGGCTCAAGGAAGATTTGATGCTGGTTGCGATCGGCAAAACGCATCACTTTATCTTCGATAGACGGACAGTAACGAGGACCAATCCCTTCGATAACGCCCGCATACATTGGGCTGCGATCGAGGTTATTACGAATAACGTCGTGGGTTTTTTCGTTGGTGTAGGTGATGTAGCACGGCACCTGCGCAGGATGCTGGTTCACATTTCCCATGAACGAGAATACCGGCATTGGGGTATCGCCGTTCTGTTGCGCAAGCACGCTGAAATCGATAGTACGGGCGTCAATACGCGGAGGCGTGCCTGTTTTCAGGCGGCTGACGCGCAGCGGTAATTCACGAAGCCGACGTGAAAGCGGGATAGACGGCGGATCGCCTGCCCGGCCGCCGCTGTAATTATCCAGCCCGATATGAATTTTTCCATCCAGGAATGTCCCCACGGTCAGCACAACGGCTTTCGCACGGAACTTCAGCCCCATTTGGGTTACTGCACCGACAACACGATCGTTTTCCACAATCAGATCTTCTACCGCCTGTTGGAAGATCATCAGGTTGGGTTGATTCTCCAGGGCTGTACGAACGGCCTGCCGGTATAACACACGGTCTGCCTGAGCGCGGGTAGCCCGAACCGCAGGGCCTTTGCTGGCGTTTAGTATCCTAAACTGAATGCCAGCGTGATCGATCGCTTTCGCCATCAATCCACCCAGAGCGTCCACTTCCTTAACCAGATGTCCCTTGCCAATACCGCCGATCGCCGGGTTACAGGACATCTGTCCCAGCGTGTCGATATTGTGTGTCAGAAGAAGGGTCTGTTGACCCATTCGGGCTGCGGCCATCGCGGCCTCGGTGCCTGCATGACCCCCGCCAATGATGATGACGTCAAAAGGATCTGGATAAAACATGGTAACGGCCTCGTGGTTAAACGGGAGGGTGACTGATTCCCGGGTTGGCGATTCTACTCAACTTTAGCCGATGGAGAAAGTCCCGGGATCCTCGCTAATTAAAAGAAGATCTTTTTTATTTAAAGATCTCTTTATTATGATCTCTTATTAGGATCGCCCTGTGCGGTGGATAACCGATTTTAATCTAAAGAGATCAAGAAATTGGGATAGATCGTTTGTTGTGAATGATCGGTGATCCCACGCCGTATAAGCTGGGATCAAAAACGAGGGTTATGCACAACTCAAAAAGTGAACAGCAGTTGTTCTTTGGATAACTACCGCTTATTACGAGCTTTTAAGCATAGTTATACACAGAAGAAAGTTCGATCTTTACAAATCCTGGAGTAAATCTTTCCAGGATCCGACCCAAACTTCGGCTGGATCTTCAGGAATGTCATGATCGAGGATGTTCACCTTCAGTAAAGATCCCACTCGTTTTGCTCCGCAATCGCTAAGCAGGGCATCTATTTTTTCAATAGCGCCGCAAAAAGTGTCGTATTCACGACTACCAATGCCCACTGCGCCATAGCGAACGTTGCTCAGATCCGGGTGTTCTTCCTTTATTGCATCGTAAAGCGGCTGCAGGTTGTCCGGTAGATCGCCTGCGCCATGCGTGGAGGAGACAATCAGCCATACTCCGCTGGTTTGCAGATCTTCAAGCAGCGGCCCATGCAGCGTTTCGGTAGCGAAACCAGCTTCATTGAGCTTCTCAGCTAAATGTTCAGCCACATATTCGGCACTGCCAAGCGTACTGCCACTAATCAGAGTAATGTCTGCCATTGCGATCCCGCCTCTACAAGTCGTGACGTATTGTACGCTGTGTAAGGCCTGCGATCTACCTGTGGACAATATGGGTATTATATTCAGGCCTCAGGGCTTGATCGTCCGCATAATGGGGTTCTGCAGGGAGATCAGCGTCTCGGTGGACTGAATTTCATCAATTGTTTGGATCTTGTTGATAAGTACCTGTTGCAGGGCATCTATGGAGCGGCACATCACTTTAATAAAGATGCTGTAATGACCGGTGGTGTAATAGGCCTCGGTCACTTCTTCGAGGCTTTCCAGTTTTGCCAGCGCCGAGGGGTAATCTTTAGCGCTCTTTAAAATAATGCCGATGAAGCAGCAAACGTCGTAGCCCAGTTGTTTAGGGTTAACATCGATACGCGCGCCGGTAATTATTCCGGCCTGCTTCATCTTCTCTACGCGAACATGGATCGTGCCGGGGCTTACGCCAAATTGTTTGGCCAGCTCGGCATAGGCCGTACGCGCATTTGCCATCAGCGCGTCAAGGATGCCGCGATCCAGATTGTCGATTTGATAATTATCCATCACTTTTTCCTATGATTAATCACGAATATCTAATTTTTATAGCCTTAAATTAACCGATTAAAAAGAGTATGGCCTTTTTTATTATTGATTATTGAATGTTGGATGCTTTCTGTTGCTTAATCACCGTTATTGAAACAACACAACGAAAGAGAAGAGCCATGAAAACCGCCTACGTCGCTAAGCAACGCCAGATTAGTTTTGTGAAATCCCATTTCTCCCGTCAGCTTGAAGAAAAATTGGGTCTGATTGAAGTTCAGGCACCGATTCTCAGCCGCGTGGGTGATGGTACACAGGACAACCTGTCCGGCTGTGAGAAAGCGGTACAGGTAAAGGTGAAAACCCTGCCTGAGGCGCAGTTTGAAGTGGTGCATTCCCTGGCCAAATGGAAAAGAAAAACGCTCGGCCAGCATGACTTCAGCGCGGGCGAGGGGCTTTACACGCACATGAAAGCCCTGCGCCCCGACGAAGATCGCCTGACCCCAATCCACTCCGTCTATGTGGATCAGTGGGACTGGGAACGCGTCATGGGTGACGGTGAACGTCACCTGGGCACGCTGAAGCAGACGGTGGAAAGCATCTGGGCGGCAATGAAAGCTACGGAAGCCGCTGTCAGCGAACAGTACGGCCTGGCACCGTTTCTGCCGGAACAAATTCACTTTGTTCACAGCGAAGCACTGCAGCAGCGCTTCCCGGACCTGGATGCAAAAGGTCGTGAACGCGCCATTGCAAAAGAGCTGGGCGCAGTATTCCTGATTGGTATCGGCGGCAAACTGGCGGACGGTAAACGTCATGACGTGCGCGCCCCGGATTATGATGACTGGTCAACCCGCAGCGAAGGCGGTTTCTCTGGTCTGAACGGCGATATTCTGGTGTGGAACCCGGTACTGGAAGATGCGTTTGAGCTTTCCTCTATGGGGATCCGCGTGGATGCAGAAGCGCTGAAACGCCAGCTGGCGACAACCGGTGATGAAGATCGTCTGCAGCTCGAATGGCATCAGTCTTTATTGCAGGGTGAAATGCCGCAGACTATCGGCGGCGGTATTGGGCAGTCACGCCTGACCATGCTGCTGCTGCAACAGCCACACATCGGCCAGGTTCAGTGTGGCGTATGGCCTGCTGAGGTTCAGACTAAAGTCGATTCTCTGCTGTAAGCTTAGCGCTGCCAGCGTCGCAGCAGGCGGCTACGCATCCCGGTATCAAAGCGCCAGATATGATCGAAAATGCGCATGATGCCGGGTTTGCC